>CBFGOI010000123.1:0-13055 GCA_965650335.1 uncultured Pedobacter sp.
CCTGAAGACATGCCTCAAACCATAGAAGATTATGTAAAAAATGATCATCAGAACAAAAAAGTCGACAAGAATGATGACGAGAAATATCTGCACCTTATAATTGATTACATCAAGAATAAATCTGCTCATGACTTTTCGGATTATAAGCCAACAACCATATTCAGGCGAACTAAAAGACGGGCAGAAAACAGTGGTTTTACTTCGCTAAAGCTATACTTCGATTTTTTAAAAGCCCATCCGGATGAGGTGGATGCCTTGTCTCAAGAATACCTTATAAGCGTTACTTCTTTTTTTCGGGATAAAGAAGCTTATAAATGTATTCAAAACCAGGTAGTGCCCGATCTGATTTCCAAGTTAGCTCCTGATGAAGAGCTGAAATTTTGTAGCGGGTTGTGCAACTGGCGAAGAAGCCTATTCGCTGGCTATGATAGTCCATGAGCAATTGAGTAAGCTCAATAAGGATGTCGCGGTAAAAATATTTGCTACGGATATAGATAATGCTGCTTTACTACTCGCAGGAAAAGGCGTGTACGGGAAAGATATCGCGAAACATGTGTCGCCAGAACGCCTTGAAAATTTCTTTATAAAAGAAGGCGACAATTACCGGGTAAAACCGAAAATTCGGAGGATGGTAATTTTTGCTCTGCACGATCTTGTAAAAAACCCTCCTTATTGTAATATGCAGTTTATTAGCTGCCGAAATCTACTCATCTATATGACACCGACTTTGCAGCAAAAGGTCTTTACCCTACTGCTCTTCGGACTACGAAAGGATGGTTATTTATTCTTAGGATCCAGTGAGAATCCGGTTGCAATAAGTGAGAGTCTTGAAATTATAGATAAAAAATGGAGGATTTATAAAAATCTCGAAACAAACAGAATGGTGCGTTTCAATGCATTCTCTTTACCAGTTTTAATAGATAAAAACGGAGGCCCTAAATTTCAGGTACAGGATAATAATTCTCTTGAAACCCTTGCAGAAGTAGTAAGTTCTACCTATCTGAATGAGCTAAACCATCTTTTAGTTTGTATAGACGAGAATAATCATGTTGTAAAAACTTACGGCGATACTACTAAATATCTCCTTCAGAAAATTCTTACTTCAAATTTTGCAGAACTTCTACCCAGGCCCTTGGCAGTAGCTTTCAATGCCTTGATCTCTAACGTTATGAAAACAAATGAGAGAGCATCTGTAAAAGGAATCCAAACCCAGTATGATAAATTCATCATCAGGATAAATTTGTCGGTAAGTCCGTTGATTTTAAAAAGAAGTGGACAGAAATTATTTCTGGTTGCGTTTTCAGAAGACAAACAGACAGATTCCAGACATGAGGATGATCGAGTGTTTGATGAAAAAATTTATCTGGATCAATACACTCTAAGTTTGGAGGAAGAATTGAATGAACTAAAAGATAAAATGCATTCTGTTCTTCTGCAGCTTGACGCTTCGAATGAAAATATGCAGTCGTTTAATGAGGAACTTCTTTCTGCTAATGAAGAAATGCAAAGTTCCAATGAAGAGATGCAATCAGTAAATGAAGAATTACACACTATCAATACCGATTATCAATTAAAAAACAAAGAGTTGCTGGAGTTAAACGACGACCTGAACAACTATTTTAGAAGCAATATTAATGGCCAATTATTCGTAAACAATGATTTACTATTAATGCGTTTTTCTCCCGGAACTGTTAAACAAATCAATTTGTTACCCACTGATATTGGACGACCTTTAAGTAATATTTCAACCAATATAAAATTCGAAACCTTTACCGAGGATCTAAAAAAGGTGATAGCCGAGGGAGTGATAATTACAAAAGAGATTGAATCTAATGATGGCAGATGGTACCAGATCATGACAATGCCTTACCTGCTGGCCGACAATAAGATAAATGGTGCCGTAATTACTTTTAGCGACATAACTGAATTAAAAAAAACACAGCAAGAACTTGATATCAGAAATAAAGGCCTGATGCGCATAAATGAGGATCTTGATAATTTTGTACACACGGCCTCTCACGACTTGCTTGGTCCTTTAGGAAACATTGAGGGAAGCATTGGGATAATAAACAAAAGAATTAGCAAGACTGATCCTGAGTTGTCAAAATTTTTGAAGATCGTCAATTTATCCATTAAAAAGTTCAGAACTCTGATAAAAGACATTTCCGTTATAGGAAAAGTTGAAAACGATATGATAGCTCCTGAAACCGTCGATTTGGATGAAGTTTTAAATAATATAGAGTGGAGTCTGGACGATAAAATTACATCATCCGGAGCAGTTATAAAAAGAGAAATTGAAGTCAATAACATTAAGTTTTCAAAAAAGAATCTTCGAAGTATTCTTTATAATCTGATATCTAATGCAATTAAGTTTACAGTGGACAAATCTCCATTAATAACTGTATGCACCAAAGTTGAGAGAGAACATATCGTTCTTTCTGTCCAGGATAATGGTATTGGGATATCAGAGGAAGGCCAGAAACATATTTTTAATATGTACGGTCGTCTCCATGCTGATATAGAAGGTCAGGGTATCGGCTTATCTCTGGCTAAAAAAATCATTAACTCTGCTGGCGGGAGTATCAGTATTGAAAGCGAACCAGGTAAAGGAACTAAATTTATTATTTATTTAGACGCTGAACCTGAGATTTCAATAGTCGAAAACGTCTCAGATACTGTTGTTTAGGTATATTTTTTGAACTTCCTTATCACTGGATTTAGGCTGATTTAGTAGTCGCCGCATTATATTCTCTTGCCGTAGTAACCGGCAAAGTATTTCGCCCGTGGGATATCCTCCAAGCTGTACATGGTTTCTTCAATTTACCTGTTTGCGATATATTCTCTTGCCCGTTCGCCATATTTCCAGCCAATTTTGCACAAAAAAATCGCAAGTGGGTCTATTTATAGGGGGCTTCGATTTTGGTGCAACGCTATCATGAAAGTTCTTTACCTATTCAATGGCATTGGTATGAACCGACGCCATTGAATTCTAGAGGCTATACACAAACTTAGCTTTCCGTGAAATTTTATCCTTAACACGTTCTATGTCAGATTTTGAATCGTCAGCATCCTCCTTTTCTAAAGAATACGCGTATGCTTTTTTATAGCAATCGAGAGCGGCGTTCCAATTTTGGTTTTTCTCTTCAAGAAGCCCCAATTGCTGATAAATCAGCCGGTGGCTGACACCGGCCACCCGTAAAGCCTTAGACCCCGTAGTCTTCGCCTTCAGTTCCATATTCAGGAAGACAAGAAGCTTCATAAAATCCTCATATACATCAGGAAAACTTGGCTCAGTTTCGATACATTGGCTGAAATAGTAACCTGCTGCCTGATAATCCTTGATATAATAATAATTAATAATACCCAACTGAAAATAGGCCCGTGCATAGGTTGCATCAGCAGCTATAAGTTCGTTAAATAACTGAAGAGCTCGTGCAGTTTCACCGTATCTCAACTCTTCAACTGCTTGTACGTATCGCTCTTCAATCGTACAATATATGTCCATTTCTTTTCTCTTTAAATTATGTCTGTTAAATCATCACAATGGTTTTCTAATCACCTTAACCGGATTTCCTCTTTGTAGAGAATTATGTTCGGTCCAGCTGTTTTGCTGTAATTGTGAAGTCTGTTTATTTTGCAGGTCTTCTAACTTTTGGGTCAGTCGCCTAAGCGCTATCTTTTTGTTTTCAAGTTGCGACCGGCTATCCATTACCTGGATTTGAATTCCTGTACTATGATGCCGTATTCTGACGGCGCTTTCTACCTTATTTACGTTTTGGCCGCCTGGACCAGAAGCTCTGAATGTTTCGAACGTAACTCCCGACTTATCCCAGCTTATCGTTGAAGCATTATCTAAAACTTCTACACCGACAAACCAGTTTTTCCGCTTATGAGCTGGCCGGTACGGGCTCTGGGCTATCCATTGCACCGTGCCTTGCCATTCGCTTAAGAACATGCCGGGGATTTTTCCCTTAAACTTCAAAGCACATGAATGAAGTGTACCTGGCTTCTCAGCCTGGACCGAATCGAACACCTCCACCGTTAAACCTAATTTATGCGCCTCTATGGTGAGCATTTCCTGCACTCTATACACTACACGGCAACATTCTAAAGGGCCTTGCCCGGCGGTTACCAATAAAATTATCTCTTCCATACTGTTTAATCTTTACTCATGCGTACAACTTTCGGATAAAAAACGCCCTCCGTTTCTACCAGAGCCGTTTGCGACTTCATCACCTTGTCAATATCCTTATAAGCCTGGGGGTTTTCGTCAACATTCCCTCCCATAAGCGTCACTCCGGCGTTTGACAAAAGTTGTTTCATTCCTGAGACGGTCATGCTATCTTTCGCCTTTTGCCGGCTCATGGCTCTGCCTGCTCCATGGGAAGCGGAATAAAGCGAACTCTCAGCTCCAAGGCCCCTTACCAAATAAGCCGGGGCTGTCATGCTGCCCGGAATAATACCCAGCTCACCCTTGTGAGCAGGAGTAGCTCCCTTTCGGTGTATAATCACTTCCTTACCATCAGCCAATTTATCTTTCCATGCGAAGTTGTGGTGATTTTCAACCTTAGCCAGAACTTTCAAGCCCAAGATTTTCAGAACATTGGAGTGAATTTGATCATGGCAAGCCTGAGCATACTCTCCTGCAAGATTCATAGCCGACCAGTATTCTGCACCTGCGGAGGAATCCATGTTGAGCCAGGCCAATTGTTGAGCCTGACGAGGAAGTTTGCAGCTATTCATTGCAATAGTGGTATACTCCTTTGCAATAGCAGCTCCCAGTCACGACTGCCAGAATGAGAAAGAAGCGCGGCGTACTTGCCTGATGGCAGTCTTAAACCGTTCCCTTCGCAAAGCGTGATCTCTCCGAATTCCACAAAGTGATTTCCGCTTCCGGAGCTTCCTAATTGCCGAACCGCTTTTCCATGCAACCTACGAAGTAAAGGCATCGACCTGAATAAAGGATCGTCCAGCACCTCGTGTTCCTGTCTGAAATCCAGCCCCCCTTCCATCCCAAAGTGTGTAAAGTCACGCAGGGCTTGCCTGAGCTGGAAATCATACCGTTTCAGAAAGCTTTCACCTGCATCCAGTATAGAAAGCCTCATCCTACAGCCAATATCCATACCTACTCCGTAAGGAATCACCGCATTATCTGTCGCTAGTACTGCACCTATCGGCAAACCGTACCCGCTATGTGCATCAGGCATTAAAGCGCCCTGGACGCTGATTGGTAAAGCAAGAGCTAATTCCATCTGCTTAATAGTCTGCTCTTCCACATGCATTGCTCCGTATATTTTTAATGGAGCTGCCTTATCCGACAGAGTGAAACAATCAGGCTTTATTTTATCTTCTTTCCCTGCAAATACCCTGGCTATCTTGGCAGTCGCTTCATCCCGGAGGTATTTCTCAGGGATTTCTTTTATTCTCACCAGCAATCCCAGTTTTTCATCTCTGGAGAAGTGTTTAAAATGCTTGTTAAATATCGTTGCGACAAGACTTCTTGCCTTGTTATCTGTATAACCTATTTTGGTTAAATCTTTTAGTTTTATTGAATTGTCCATATAGGATCTTCATTGCGGACAGCGCATAGCTATCCTGTTTTTTACTATGTGAAAAAAATGGATTTATTAATGAAGATAATTCGTCCGGGAATGGATATACCTTTCGGCAATGCCTTGCATTAGCAGCTACTAGTAAGTACCAATAAATTACTGGAGACTAGCTACGCAGCTAGATCGAAAGGGCTATATGTGAATAAAACGATTCATAATTCCTAAGTATTAGAGATTTGTTAAAGGAATTGGGTACAAAGGTATAAAAAAATTGAATAGGTGAAAATTATTTAACTGAAGTTGCGTAAAACTTATCACGTGCCGTTATCAATATCTCTTCGGCCTGAAGATAATCAGGCTGTGCTGGCAGATCGGAGTAACTGTCTTTATTATTTCATTTCTAGCTAAATGAGTCAGAATACAATAATTCTATCCTACTCCAATAATCTTCGCACAGCCTCCATGCTTTGCCGGATTAACCACCAGATCAGAAACGGGACTGCCCATTTGGATTCCTACGGACAAGATCAGTGTGGTAGTATCTACAATCGCAGAAGGATCTTTAAGTTCAACAAGCACTTCCCTGGCTTCAAACAAAGCCAGAGTATGGTGCCAGCCGGTATAAAAACAGCAGCTTTCCATGTCTTCTTCATTCAAATAGCTTTTGCCAAATGTCCTGTCGGCCACGCAACCCAGGTTAACCAAAAACCGGAATAGGGGATACTGCCGGCTCGTCATCAGGTTTACACCCGGCATCAGTTCAGGAAGCAGCACCACAGCTTTTCCGGCTCCCCGGTCTATCTGGTATTCAATCGGGTGCCTGACGATACTCTCAAAAGCAGTGTTTTTGTTCAGGCTGAATCCCCTGAGATACTCTTTGCGGGCAGACAAAGAAATGCTGCGTTCCCCGCGATTGCCTTCCTTGTCAAGTAGCTGGATAATCTTAGCCAGAGCATTCAGGTTGGAGACAAAGTTATGATCTGCCAGAGGAACCATGGGAAGCATAGATCTCCGAATGCTGCCGCCCATTTTACCACACTTCCCATACTCGGCAGCGTTTTGCCGGGTCAGTTTACAAGAGGCGGCAGTGAAAATTTTCTTTCTATCTGCACCACCTTTCGTGCGAAGCACAGTACCCTCTACGCCGGGAAGTTTGTAAGCAGAAAGATTTCCCATGCTGCCAGTAAATTCGAAATCACTTTTTAAGAAAGCCATAAGATGTTGCCTTGGTACGACAAGTATACAGCACCCGGGCAGGAATAAGAGTTAAACAATGTTAAGCTAAAGGTTAAATATTGTTAAAGGTTCCAATAGCCACTGATAAAGCACCCCTTATAAAAGGTACCTTATAGATACTGAAAGGGTACTTAAAAGGTACTTCAATAGTGCTTTAACCCTTAATCAGCTGAGTGTTTGTCACATCCTGAAATAGCTATACGGTTTTATGAATTATTCCTGATTGTGTTATACACTGCAATTTGTTAATCCTGATCGAACTATACAAGGGTCAATTCGGATATTTTTCGATTTCTGTTTTTCCATCTTTTTGCTAAGGGTCCAGATCTGTTGTGGGCTTGTTCAGGGGTTAGCCTATCACAGCTATCATGGGGTCTTATCTGGTTGTATGCGGTGATGTGCCGGGCGATACGCTGACGTGTTTCCTCCAAACCCTGCTGGGATGAGTACAGGTCGAACTCCGATTTGAGAATACCATTCATACGCTCGGCAATGGCATTCTCATAAGGATCACCATTCTCGGTCATACTGATGGCAATCTTGTTTTGCGTCAATAATTCCACATATTCTTTTGAACAATACTGCGATCCGCGGTCGGAATGATGAATCAGTCGCTCGCTGTATATCCTGTTATCCAGGGCCATCTTTAAGGCCTCTATACAGCCCTGCGCCGACAGGTCTTTCCTTAAACAATACCCCATGACCTGATGCGAATAAGCATCGGTGATCAGGCTCAGGTAAGCCCAACCCGAGGTCATGCGGATATAAGTAATATCGCTTACCCAAAGTTGTTCAGGCCTGATGATGTGAAGCTCTTTTATCAAGTTTGCATACTTACGCATCCAATGTCGGGAGTCAGTTGTGATCACTTGCCGTTTACGTCTGCGGATGTACAGTCCGCGTTCCCGCATTAGGTCGAACAGGTAGTCCCGGCCCACTGAGATGCCGTGACCGGCCAGTTTGGGGGCGATCAGGTGCTGCAGTTTCAGCGTCCCTATACGGGGCAGATCCTTTCTTATTTCCATGATGTGCTGCAAGATAATATCTTCTTTAAGACCTATATTCTTAAGCCGCCACTGGTGGTCATACCAAGCATGACGAGTCTTGCCAAGCAGTCTGCACAGCGTTCCTATCCCAAGATAGGGATAGTCCTGTTTCATTTTGGTGACTGCCTGGCACCAGACTTTTTTCTGATATTGATTTTGAGTTGTTCTTCGGCAATATCAATCAGGGTGTCCAGGGCCTTGATTTTAAGCTCAGCCTGGGCAAGGGCCGCCTGAAGGGCTTTTACCTCATCACTCACTTCAGTTTCTGATTGCTTGGCCATAGGGGGAGTACAGTTTTTACGGCCAAGTTCTGCATTTTCCTGTTGATCTGCTCGATACCATTCTCGAATAATACCCGGGTTCTTTATTCCGAAGCTGATTTGAACTTCCCTGGTGGTCATCCCTGACTCCAGAGCCCGTAAAACACTACGTTTCTCTGGTGGACTGAAAATCCGCCGTTTACCGGCATGGTAATCTGAAGAACCATAATTTTTCATCCAGATGTTTAAAGTGCTTTGACTCATTCCATAACGGGCTATAGCTGCCTTGCGGGGTAGACCCTCTTCTATCGATTTTACAATTTCCCTAATGAGTCTCGTATCAAAGACATCATGTTTGCTCACTCTTTTAACAAAGCTTTCTTTTGTTTCCATACACTTAGTTTAGTGTATAGTTATTTTAGGAAGTGACAGTTTGTCAATCGCTTGTCTCGTCCTGAAATACAGTTTTATTAATTAACTGTAGATTGACTATACACTGCAAAGTGTTAATTGTAGATGACTCAATTTATTTTAATCAAAAAGGTCAGGCACAAATAGCCACGAACTTTTACCAATTTTTTCAAAACTGCCTGTGGAGAACAAAGACTGGAACGCCTATTCGGAACTGGAAAGTAGGGGCTACCGATTGGATATATGACTATTGCCAATCACTAAAACTGTACTAGCCCCCTAAAAGACTGGACTAAATTTAGAACTATTAAATTAGGGTAGCGTGAAAAAAGAGGGAAAGGCGACCCTCAATCTGACATTCAGAAAATGTTATGACTGAGTCTTCTGTCGCTAAGGCAAATTTAAATGAAAAATTTGTAGTGAAAAACTCGTTTTTAAAGAATATACCAAAGACCAGCGACTTTTCGAAACAAAGAATCAAGCAGTATGTTTAACGGTGAAAATCCTCCACATTTTTCCACGTATATATTATATGACTCAATCTGCAGTAGTTTTTACCAAATTAAACGACGGTGCTAATGCCGGACAAGAACTTGGACAAAAAATCAAAGACAATTTCGGTGACGTGATTCCTGACGTTGTAATTGTATTTGCATCTTCAATATATGATTACTCAGCTTTTTTAAATGCATTGAAAAAAGGCTGTGATCCTAAAGTACTTGTCGGAAGTTCCTCTGCAGGTGAATTCACATCTAATGATTTCGGAACGGATTCTGCGTGTGCTGTTGCTATTCAGTCGACTGATTTGAAATTCACGGCGGGAGTTGCGCAGGGAATCAAAGAAGATCGGGTACGTGTTGGAGAAGAACTGAGTAAAAGTTTGACTGACATACACGACTCTCAGTACCAATATTATTCTGCCATGATTTTCGCAGATGCCTTGTCGGGGTATACCGACGAATTGATTGATCTTTTGACCGAAAAAACCGTAGGCAAGTATCAGTTTTTCGGTGGCGGAGCCGGCGATAATGCAAATTTTCAGCGAACACATATATTTCACGATACAAATGCTTACCCCGATTCGGCGGTGATCTTAGAAATTTTGTCTAATAAGCCAATTGGAGTAGGGGCCGCACATGGCTGGAGGCCTGTGGGTGAGAAAATGCGTGTAACCGAAGCCGAGGGAATGAAATTGGTAAGCTTAAATGCACGTCCGGCTATAGAAGTATTTCTCGAACATGCAAAGGCTACCAGTCAGCAATTAGATGTAGATCAACCTATTCCATTTTTTTTACATAACATCATCGGTATAGAAATAGCCGGAGATCATAAACTGCGGGTTCCCTTAGCAGTACTTCCTGATGGATCGATTGCTATGGCCAGTGATGTACCCAATGGTGTCTATGTAAGTTTTATGGCAACAGATAATAGTTGCTCGCAGGAAGCAGCAATGCTTGCTGCAAAAAATGCCATTGAGCAGCTTGGTGATCATAAGCCCAATGTTGCTTTGTTCTTTGACTGTGTGGCTACCAGGCTCAGAATGGGTAAAACCTTCGATTTCGAACTGAATCAGGTTAAAGAAACCCTAAACGGGGTAAACTATGCTGGTTGTAACACGTATGGGCAAGTGGCAAGAGTTAACGGTCAGTTTAGCGGGTTCCAAAATTGTACAGCAGTGGTATGTGTGATTCCTGAATAATGATCCTAAAGCTAATCTCGGGATTGAGCGAAAGCTCTAATCGTATGTACACTGCTTCGAAATTGGCAGCATACTTCGGTGGCAGAAGCCTGATGATATTTATAAGGGACCCTGAAATTAATATCCTGTTACCAGCTCCGGGTTTCCAGCAAACCATTCCGGATGGAAAAGAATGGTATAGTTTTCTGGATAAGACTGTTACACAGGCGTTTCATACAGGAACTTTGCCTTTTCCCGACAATGCTTCTTTGCAATTGGCTGTGGGAATAGCCGGTCCTTCTCATTCCGCTGTAGTTTTATTGGGTGGACACCCTCTGGAAGCCGACCTGACCGGCCTGAAAGAGATCTTGCCAATTCTGATATCACTGTTTAAGAAGGAGCAGGAATTGATGAGTGCCCGAATTCGTACCGAGCTGGCTGAAAAAACGGCTGCAAAGGCAGAGAAATTGGCTAATACTATTGACCTGATGCGATTGAATCTCAATGATGCATTGATAAAGCAGGAAAAGGATAGAAAAGATATTGAGGAGCTGATGAGAAAAAAAGACGAGTTCATGGATGTAGCTAGTCACGAGCTTAAGACGCCCTTAACTTCCATGAAGGCTTATCTGCAAATTCTTCAAAGAGCAATTACAAAAGGTGATAACGGACATGCAATCCGTTTTGTAGAACACGCAAACACACAGGTTGATAGATTAACTGCTTTAGTGAACGATCTTTTGGATGTAAGTAAAATTCAGGCCGGGCAAATGTTATATAACTTTAGCGAGTTTGATATTAGCGAAGTTATAAATGAGGTTGTTTCACAAATACAAGTTGGTGTTTCTACACATAAAGTGATCGTCGAAAATTTTGTTCCTGCAATTATTAATAGCGATCGCCACCGCTTAGAGCAAGTGATCGGAAACTTTTTGTCAAATGCCATCAAATACTCACCGGAAGCAGATAAAGTACTTGTGTCATCAGCTTTGTTTAATGGAAATGTACGTGTAACGGTAACAGATTTTGGCATCGGTATACCAGCAGAAATGCAAGCCCTGGTGTTTGATCGGTTCTACCGTGTTCACACTTCCTCGCAAAAGTTTCCAGGACTCGGTATAGGACTATATATTTCTGCAGAAATCATTAAACGACATGGCGGACATGTTGGTGTAAATAGTGATAAACGGGGTACACGATTTTACTTTGAAATCCCAATAGTAGTAAGGCCCTAATCATTCGGAATTTCAATAGTCCCCAGGGCCTTGGAACCAGAGCGTAGAAAGGGCGTCGCTGTCTGCAGTCTCCAATCCCATTCTCATCAAAAACTTCTTCCTAACTTGAATCTTGCAGATTGCCGTATCCTGTTAAGAAGTCGTCCGTCAAACCTTATTAGGCTATCGTCGCCAGAGAGCATCAACCCCACGAATCCCATACTGGTCTTAGGGGCACGCTTATACCTTTGATAATGGCATCAAAAGATTCAGGTGCTCACCGAAATATGCTGATCAGTGATTAGCCAGGACCACTTTTCGCATTAGGTCAGGGTTTATATAAGCTGTAAGGATTGATTCTTTGATTTGGATGGAATATATGCCAGTTAAATTTATACAATTATTTAATATACATTAAAGGCGCAGGCAATCAACTGTAATATTTTACATGTATTTTGAATCAATCGTCTTCTTTTTTGGTTAACCAACTTAATCATTCGAGAGATGTATAAACTTAATACAGCTCCATAAACTTGCTGCTTCGGAGGATTATTTCCAACGCAAATTATGTTAGGTTCCAATGGTTCGAATTGAAAAAAAGACTTGTAGTTTAGAAAGGGAATTTAACCATAAGGATATAAACATAATTCAAAGCCGTTACGGCAACTGCATCAGAAATTAATCCCATTCTCTGGGAAGCGAAGGTCTCACGTTTATTTCACCAGTCAAGAGCTTTCACGGCCTTTAGATTTGTATTAGAATTCTCTTTGAAACTCTTTATCGTTATTGTTAAACAGGGGGTGCAGGGGGAGTTGGTAACTTTTTAAATTTGTGGAAAGGAATGGGGTGATCTTATTTTCGCGGCTAGGTTCATGGCCTATTTTATGTATTAGTCCCCATTCCAACCACAAGTTGCTGCGGCCATTTAGAATTTTAGATTTGCAGGTCTTTTAAAGGTCTTAGCCTGGGCAACTATTATTAACTTTTAAACGCAAATTTATGAACTACAACTCATTTATCGGCATTGATGTTTCCAAGATCACCTTTGATGTATTCATTTATGGCAAAGCCTTAAAACAGCAATTTAGTAACAATGACAAGGGGTTTGTATGCTTAATCAAATGGATTAAGAATGCTTTGAAAAGCGATGATTTATCACAGGTGTTAATTTGCTTTGAACACACCGGGCTGTATTCAATGAACTTAGCTTTATTTCTTCAGGAGCATTCTGTTTCTTTCTCCATCGTTCCGGCCCTAGATATTAAGTGTTCGTTAGGTACTATCAGAGGCAAAAGCGACCAGCTTGACGCTGAAAGAATTGCTGAGTATGCGTATCTAAAACGAGATAAGCTTAATCCAACCATTCTACCGTCAAAAACTATCATGAAATTACAGCCCCTGCTTTCTTTGCGGACCAAACTGATAGCAGATAAAGCCGGATATGGGGTGTCTTGTAATGAACGGAAATCAGTGTATCCTGCAAAAGAACACAAGGAATTATTTGATGTATACAAGGGACTTATCAAAGTTTTGGAGGAAAAGATAAAAGACGTAGAAATAGCCATCGATAACTTATTGCAAAACGATCCGGAACTTAAAAGAACCTTCAAGCTGATTACAGGGATAAAAGGAATTGGACCTTTAACTGCAGCATACCT
>CBFGOI010000124.1:0-12697 GCA_965650335.1 uncultured Pedobacter sp.
AGAGCGCAGGATTCATAACCCTGAGGTCGGCAGTTCGATCCTGCTCCCCGCTACTGATAAAAGCCGCTTTATGCGGCTTTTCTGTTTTTAAGCGGGTCAAACGAACCACAAGTTTTGAATCTGATCCGTTACCCCATTAACTCTTTCATCAATTTATCAAATGCTTCTTTAAGCTCCGTATAATCTTGTTCCAGCTTTACAATTCTGGATTCCAACTCTCCTACAGATTTACGAGCAGGTTCTTCGGGTAATTCATCGTCATCAATGTCTGGCGTACCTCCCAATAAATGCATGTAGCGAACTTCTTTTTGCCCTGGTCGGCGCGGAAGCTGAACGACATAAGGATGTTCTTCGCCAGCTAGTTTTTCTAAAACCTCTTGGACCTCTTCCAGTGAATCAAACTCGTACAATCTACCTGAGTTTGTATTTAACTCACCAGGGGTTTGAGGACCGCGTAACAATAGTAAGCAGATAATAGCTACTTCTGAAGGTAATACAGGGAAAACAATCGCAAAATTGTGTTTGTATTTTACTACGCGACTAGAACCTCCGGTGGCTGTAGATATCAGTCCGCGCTTTTTTAGCGAATTCAGAGCTAACACAACGGTCTCTTCGTCGTAATTAACAACTGGTTTACGCGAGGTTTTTTGATTACAGGCTGCAGTAAGGCTGTTCAAAGTCATTGGATAATAATCAGGAGTAGTTTTACACTTCTCCATTAAAGCTCCCAAAACACGCTGTTCTGTAGCATCTAGTATTGGCAATGTTAATTCAGAATCCATTTGCACGAATATATAATAATTCAAATAAGATTACCTACATCCGATTGATCAATAACCAGGGCCTTTGAAGCTCATTCTCCGAAGGTCAGGTCTTTCTGTAAGATAAACCCGCGATGGCAATTCACTTTCAGCTCTGGAGTTGACAATAAAAAACCTGAATACTCTATTTAGAGATATTCAGGTTCGTGGTAAATGCCCTCCCGCCAATTAACAGTTCAATTATTTTATTAACACTATCCTTTCATCACTCCTATTTTATCTCCTTTCCAATCCGGAAACAATATTTTATCATTATTTATCCCTAGATGCCTATCGGCAACCTCGCTAAAAACACTCCTAAAGTCTGTTGTTACTGCCAAATCGCGACCATCTTCCAGGTTTTCAACTGATAAAGGATTCACTTTTCCATGAATTAGGCCTCCATTAACATCATTACCTAAAATGAAATTGCAGGATGCCCTCCCATGATCTGTACCACCAGTTCCGTTTTGCTTTACAGTGCGCCCGAACTCAGTCATTGTCATCACTGTAACGTCGTCTTGCAATGTTCCCATGTCTGTCCAGAACGCCATGATACTATCGCTCAGATCGTTTACATTTCTCGCGAAGATCCCGGTATCTGTTCCCTGGTTAAAATGCGTGTCCCATCCGCCTGATTCAGCAAATGCGACTTCTAATCCCACATCCATTTTTATAAGCTGAGCAATTTGCTTTAAGGAATTGCCTAAAGCTGTAGCCGGATAAACAACCCCTTTAATAGGCTTATAATTTTTTGTATCTGTTTTTTGCAGCATCTTTATTGCCTCAAAGCTTTCTTTTCCTGCTTCTTTTAGCAAACCGGACGAGGTCTGATCATACAGGTCTTCGAAACTTTTCGCTACCCTGCCTGCGTTCGATTGATTTCCCCGCATTTGAAGATTGAAATCCTGTAAATTACTTATTGCCACAGAAGGATTATCACCATACAGAGCCCTTGGAAGAGAAGATGTTAAGCTTACAGCGCGAAACGGCGTAGCAGCTTCATGTCCAAGTAAACCCACCGCCCGATTTAACCAACCACTAGCTGTTCCCTTGTTAAACGGCGTGCCAGATTCCATATAATCCTGGGCATCAAAATGCGAGCGGGTTGTATTCGGCGACCCGATACCATGCACAATAGCCATACGCTTTTCACGAAACATTGGCGCAAAGGCATTCATTGACGGATGTAAACCAAATCGTCCATCCAAATCGATTAGAGATTTACCATTTGCTGATTTAGCGGCAGACATAAATAAAGTCGGCCGGGCAGCTTGTAAATATTGATCTGTAAATGGAGTTACAGCCATCAGACCATCCATAGCGCCTCTTTGAAAAATACAAACCAAAATCTTTTTCCGTTGAAAAAGCCCGGGTGTCTTTATACCTGCAACCGCCTCTGATAAAAACGCAGGAATGCCGCCGATTCCTATGCCAAATAAAGCAAGCCCTCCTGCTTTAATAAATCCTCTTCTTGAAGTCATGATCTTTTTTTTAGAGTGTCTTTATTTACGTTGAAATTCCGGAGACCCGATAATTACGCCTACCACTTGAGCAAGCATAGAATTAGTGTTGCTTAAACCTTGCATCACTGAACCACTTTTACCGGAATTTTTATTCTTAGTACTCAGCTTTTCGGGCTTCTGCATTTCTTCGGCAAGGACCGCATCTTCGTTCATCACAGGATTCGATTCTTGTGAAGGAGCAGCTTTTGCAGCAGCCTTTTCTACTTTTGATAATAAGTCGGGATCATTTAACATGGGAGTAAGCCGCTTTATAGTTTCTTCTAAATCCCGCTCGGGTATAATAATATTGCAATATATTTTCAATGCTGCTTCAGCACTTTCAGGCTCCCGATTTTTGTTTAACTCGGCCAGATTTACTTTCACCCCCGGAATTTTCTGAGAGGCCAGGGCCAATCCAAAATTCATTCTGTACAACAAAGCCCCTGTATTGATCCAATATTGTCCTTTATCAGGAAAACCGGTTGGAGCCTGATAATAATACATCTTTTGGCCCATTTTGCTTATCCAGGTATAAAGCATTCTGGGAGCATTTACTTCTGCGTTCAGACTTCGCACAGCACTTATAGCCAATTCGAACGGCGATTTTGTTTTTTCACGCAAAGCTTCCTTAGACCAAAATTCTTTCGAACTAGCCATGGTAATTAAAACCTGCTTAATATTGCCTCCGGTTCTTGTAAATGTCTTTGCCATCTTGTCTATCAGTGCCTGAGGTGGATTATCGCTCACGAACCGAACCGCAATTTTTCTGGAAATAAATTTAGCAGTGGAGGGATGATCGGCAAGCATTTTCAAAAGTTCCACGCCTTCTTCGTAACCGCCTCCAGCAGCAAATTTTCTACCCAAAACAACTTTTTCTTTCGTGTCATGGCGATTAGCAGCAAACAAGAAATCGCCCTCATGAACAAATCCCCGTTTCTCGAAATTCGCATGTCCCATTCTATCCTCTATTTTTTTCATTTGCGAGCCATACCCGCGGTCGCCCATTGGATAAACGGTCCAACCAGTTAAAACTCGTGCCGCCTGAGTAACGTCATTTTGGGTATAGCCACCATCAACACCCATTGTATGCAATTCCATTACCTCACGAGCATAATTTTCATTTAATCCATTAACCTTTTTCGGAGTTTTTGGAACTGTTTTCCTGGAAGCTGTTAACTGATTCATTTCTTCATTAACGCCCATACTGCTAAAATTATCGAGATACATTAGCATAGCGGGCGACTTTGCGGTAGCAAGTAACAAATCTTCAAACTTTCCAAATACATTAGGTCGAATTACATCCCTCTCATAGGCCGGAATAAATTCAGCACATTGATTTTTATTTAAGGACACATTGAAATGATTGAACCAAAAGTCTGTGAGTAATTCTTGCAATTGATTATTTGTGTAAGTCGCCCTTAATATTTTTTGTGCTATAAACTGCCTGAATACCTCTTGCTGGGGCTTTAATCCTTTTTGTTTCATGTACGCCTCAAGCTGTGCCCGGTATTCTTTCCGATTAGATTTATTTATGGAATCCTTGGCTATAAAACCATCCTCTACTGCCATCCGATATACGCGATTTCCTTGCGGATACTTGGTTACAACCTCGGTATTACTAAGGTTTATCGCATCAAAATCTCCTAACATTTTATTTAAGTTCTCGTCGGGCTGCTGGGCCTCAAGCTGTTGCTGAAACCAGTTCTCTAATCCAAGCTTAACAACCTGATCTATGTCACCAGCCTTGGTGCCGTAAGTAAATCGGCTAAGCAGATGAGCTGCGGCCTGTCTCTCTGTTAATGCGGCTTCCTTATAGGCGAATTTATATCCGGGTTGTTTATCTATAAGAAAAGAAGCAAATAAAAAACCGCCTATAATAGCAGCCAATACACAGTAAAATTTCCTGTCATTTTTCATGTCAATGCTTTTTTTTTGTGATAAGATTATGACATTGAAAAAATTGAAAGGATTAATCCCTGAGAAAATATTAACAATTTTTCAGGTACCTGGCGTATTTTTAGAGATAATTTCAAAAGAAATTAACCGCACGTATATTTTATTCAAATTCAGAAATAAACTAATCCCAAACAAATCGGCTTCGTAAACCCTTATCTTTGCGCTTGATTATGGAAAAAAAAGAATACGTTAAAGGCGCTTTTTTCTGCGTGCCTGATATTACTGGGTTCACTAAGTTTGTTTCAACAACAGAATTGTCCTTTAGCAGCAACTTTATACCAGGTCTGTTACGCAGGTTGGTGAACGCCAATATTCTTAGTATGACGGTTGGAGAGATAGAAGGAGATGCAATATTCTTTTATAAGACCGGTCGATTACCAGCAGTCAATATGGTCGCAAAACAGTGCCAACTGTTTTTTGAGACCTTCTACAACTATTTAAAATTAACCGAAAAAGAAAATCCGGAGAACTACGAAAAATATTTAGCTGATGGACAAATAGGCTTGAAAATCATCGTTCATTACGGTGAAACGATAGCAGTCAATATAAAAGGCAGAACAAAATTAGTTGGTCAGAATGTAATCATAGCTCACAAATTGCTTAAAAACAGTATTCAGGAAAGGGAATATGTATTGCTAACCCTTAATTACCTTGAAAAAACTAAAACGAACCATTTTAAAGACTGGTTTCCCTGGGGAGAATTAAAAGAGGGTACAGAGTCTTTTGAATATCTTGGAGAAACTAAATATTTATATGTTCCATTTAAGATAAGTAAGGTATTTCCACATGGTTTTAAGCACCATAAGAAAACATCATTATTATAACAAAAGCTACAGCACACAAAATTAGGCCACCCATAAAAATATTATAAGACCAGGTTAAGAGCTTATATTTCTTTACCAGCACTGCACCAAGGTGATATATATCAACGGACATACTATCATATAGCTCCTCTTTCTGGTTCTTTAACTCTTTTATCCTATCTACAAACTCTCTTAACTGTAACTGTGCGAAGTTTCCAAAAAACAATATACTGCTGTCTTTTTTTGAAAGCTCATATCGCTCTTTTGTAGTCACATTCGGACGTGACGAAAGTATTGCAAAAACCACAGCCAACAAACTGGTTATCAGCAAAACAGCAATCGGAATAACAAATCTCAGACTTCCAAATTCATTTTGTCCCGAAAATGTATAGCCAGATCCAAACATCGTTATCACCAACGAAATAATGATGGTGTTAATGCTGATCATGATATTCGCTTTATTATCCGCAATAGAGCTTAAATTTATATGATATTGATAAATGGAACGATAAAGAGTTTCCACGCCTCTGCCTTCTTTAAGAGGCTTAGCCGGATTATTTTTTTCAAGTTTTACATTTAACTTTTCCTGCTCAACTCTAAGTTTCTCTATTTTCTCACGTTGCTGACGGATATTCACTTCGCGCTGATCGTCAAACCTGACGATCGCTTCCTCGGTCACAAAATTTGTGGAAATCAAAAAGTTCAGCTGAATTTCAGCCCATTCCAAATCTGAGTAGGTTTTATTTAACAAACGCTCCCATTCTATTCTTAAAAGCTCGGCTCTTTGAACAAATTTATTTTTACCAATATTTATGTAATCGGCATCGTGAAGTATTTCCTGCAATGTTCCGTCAGGTACAGAACCAGGTTTTGTTGATAATATCAATTCTTCAACGCGTTTAATATCTTCCAGAGCATAATCTCCTTTAATAAAATCATTAAACGTCTTAACACTCACCTCCTCATGTCCCTGATAAGTTTCTATATAACCGGTATCATGAAAAAT
This sequence comes from uncultured Pedobacter sp., assembly GCA_965650335.1. GTDB lineage: Bacteria > Bacteroidota > Bacteroidia > Sphingobacteriales > Sphingobacteriaceae > Paradesertivirga. The sequence goes on from CBFGOI010000124.1 coordinate 6,071, forward strand.
CGCAGCAAGTAATAAAACTTCTAACTCCCGGCTGGTTAAATTATATGTGCCAGCTATGTCTTTACAGGCCTTTACTGTTTGAAAAGTATGCTTATAATTATGATAAACGTGATCAGGAGGAAGCTTTTCCTTAAATAAATTAAACACATACTCTTCTGCACTTTTTATTATGGGGTTAGCATTTTTCATTGAAATAATGATTTTTTTTTAAACTGGTGATTTTGTAATGATGCTTTTGTCAATCGTTAAAATTATTCACGTGACGGAACATTTAAAATTCTTTTAATAAAATTAAATGTGTGATAATTCTCTTTCTCAATCTGGATTTAATGTTTAGCAGGGAATTCAGACCTGAATGAAACTATCCCCCACAATTTGAGTTATTATAGAACTTAATTGTTGTAACATTAAATTATTATTATTTCATCTATGAACAGAATAAGTTCAGTTTTGTTAGTTCTTTTTTTTATTTCCTGCGGAACACCAAGCAATAAAAGCAATAACCAAGATACTTTATCCAAAGAAACCCTTGAGCCAAAAGGCGGTAGACTTTACAGAGTACCGAGTGAATTAGGAGAAATTTCGGGAATTTCGTTTATAAATGATACAGTGCTAGTCTCTATCCAGGACGAAGAAGGCCTACTCTACTTTTATGATTTGCAAAAAGAAGAGATAACTAAAAAATATGAGTTTTGGAAAGGTAAGGATTATGAAGATCTGGCAGTTGTTGGAAATGATGTATGGATTGTAAGCAGTTCCGGGGCATTATATGAAATAAAAAACTTTAAAACCGAGCCTGCCAAACCTAATGTATTTAAAACCGTTCTTAAAGAGGATAATAATATTGAAGGCTTAGCTTATGATGACCAGAACAACAGATTACTTTTAGCTGTAAAAGACCGTAGTCTGGATGGAGATGAAAAAGAAAAGGATATTTATGAGTTCGACCTCAAAACAAAAATATTAAATACTAAAGCTGTATATTCGATCAGATTATCAGAAATAGAGTCTTTTTTTAAGGGAGATGAAATAGAAGAGTTTTCGAAAAAAATCCTTAAGGCTGTTGGTAATCAAAATCTAAATAAGGTATTTAGAACTTCCGCTCTGAGTTTTCATCCGATCACCAGAGAGCTTTATGTGCTCTCCTCCCTAAACAATATAATAGCCGTCCTAAATAGCAAAGGTTCTATAGTACGAATTCTGGAACTAGATGGGAAAGAATTTACGCAGCCCGAAGGTTTAGCATTTACACGCGATGGTCGCTTATTTATTTCAAACGAAGGTAAAGGGCAACAAGCAAACATTATAGAAGTAAAATATGAAGATTAAGTTTTTTAATGCATATACGATAACCAGTTGTATCATACTCGTTCTATCTGGCTGTATAACATTAAAACCATATTATGATAAAAGTGAATTATCATGGAAAGAAGCAACACCTCCGGATTCTGCACAGCTAAAGTACACCGTTTATCTTATCGGTGATGCAGGTAATCCAAGTTCAAATCGACAAGAGCCAACCCTTAGGCTCGCACAAAGTCAAATATTTCAACAAAAAACCGTAAAAATCGGTGGCAAAGACAGTATAATTACTATTTCGGACCCAAAAGATGTTGTGATGTTTCTGGGAGATAATATCTACAATACAGGATTACCAGAACCCGACAAGGCGGACAGAAAGGAAAAAGAGCGCCGGATTATTGAACAAATGAAGATAGTAAAGGATTTCTCAGGAAGGAAAGTTTTCATTCCCGGAAATCACGATTGGAACGAGGGTTATCCCGGCGGACTTGCGGCTATTAACCGTCAGGAAGAATTTGTAGAAAATTACCTGGATTCAAATGACGTATTCCTTCCCAGTAACGGTTGCCCCGGCCCTGTAGAACTTCAACTCAATAAAGATCTTGTCGTTATAATATTAGATAGCGAATGGTGGTTAAACAAATACGAAAAACCAATTGCGCCGGATAACGGATGCACCGCTGGAAGCAGATTAGAGATACTAGAACAGGTTAAAGATATTCTCGTACGAAATAGAGGGAAAAACATTCTTATTGCTCAGCATCATCCCTTATTCAGCAACGGGAAACATGGAGGATACTATTCGCTGAAAGATTATATTTTCCCGTTAACACTGGTTCGAGACAGATTATATATTCCCTTGCCTGTAATTGGATCTATATATCCTTTTCTGAGACAGTACGGAATTTCTCGGCAAGATTTATCGAATAAGGATTACCAGCAAATGAAGCGGGGATTACTCGCCATTTTAGAAGAGGAAAAAAATGTGGTAATAGCTACAGGCCATGAGCATGCGTTACAATTTAACAAATACAATAATATCAATCACATCATTAGTGGAGCGGGCGCCAAATCAAATGGGATGACAAAAGGCAATGAAGCCTTATTTGCACATGGAACAAAGGGATTTTCAAAAATAAAATATTACGACAATGGCCAGGCATGGGTTGAATTCTGGGAACCTGAAGATGATGGTTCGAAGGGTAAATTAGTATATAGAACCCCATTATATGCAATCCCGCCTAAGAAAGCGTCAGAAATCCGCGAAGAAAAACAGATCCATTATAAAGATAGTGTTAAGATCATAGCAGCAGGACCTGAGTATCAGGCTGGCGATTTCAAACGAAATCTGTATGGGGAACATTATCGCGATACCTGGGCAACACCGGTGAAAGTAAAATACTTGGATCTGAGCACTTTTGCAGGCGGATTAACCCCTTTAAAAATGGGGGGCGGAAAACAAACTACATCTTTGCAATTAGAAGGTAAAGATGGAAATGTGTACCAGTTTAGAACAGTCAGAAAAGATCCCAGCGCCCTTTTACCACAAGGCTTTATACGGACTTTCGCAGATGATTTCTTTCAAGATCAAATTTCTTCTGCTCATCCATACGGCTCGTTAATTGTGCCCGATATGGCCAAAGCCATTGGAATATATTATGTGAGTCCACAGCTAGTATACATGCCCTATTCTCGTTTACTGGGTCCTTACATCCAGCAAGTTGGAGGACAATTAGGTACCATCGAAGCGAGGCCCGACGAAGATTTATCCGATTTCAAATCTTTCGGCAATGCTAAAAATGCAATTAGCACTCATAAATTATATGAACAGCTGCATAAAGACAATGACAATGAAGTTGATCAGCCGATGTATTTAAAGGCCCGGCTGTTTGATATCCTTATTAGTGATTGGGACCGACATGAAGATCAATGGCGCTGGGCAGAATTTAAAAAAGAAAAAGGTTCTATCTACCGGCCGATTCCACGCGACAGAGATCAGGCATTTACCAAATATGATGGTACCCTACCCAGATTAGTTACCAAGGTGGTTCCAGATCTTCAATCATTTGATTACGAAATTAAAGATGTGGCTAAACTATCCATAGCTGCTCGCAACCTTGACAGAAATTTTCTTAATAAATTGACGCACCAACAATGGCTTCAAATTGCTTTTGAAGTACAGACAAAATTAACGGATCAAGTAATAGAAAATGCTGTAAGAAAAATGCCGCCCGAAGTATTCAATATCTCTGGACAAGAAATTATTGATAAACTTAAATCCCGGCGTAATCATTTAACACAAGCCGCCGAAGAATATTACACCGTCTTAAGTAAAGAAGTAACCGTTACAGGTACAGATAAATCTGAATTTATCTTAATCGAAAACATAGGCGATTACACCAGACTCTCTATAAACAAAATCAACAGCGAAAGAAAAGTTGGTAGCAAATTCTTCGGAAGGACACTTTCCAGCGAAGAAACCAAAGAATTGAACATTTTCGCCTTTGAAGGGAATGATAGCATTGTTGTTAAGGGAGACCCATCCAAAATTAAGATAAGAATTGTCGGCGGTGAAGATCTCGATTATTTTAAGGACAATACATCGGCAAAAACAAAAAATATTATCATATATGATACAAAAGACAATCAGGAAACCATTCACAAAGGCAATAGCACCAAGCTAGAACTATCTAAATATGAGAGCGTTCATGAATATAATAGAAATGCTTTTAAGTATGATAAAAAAGGATTTATTCCTTCATTTGATTACAATGTTGATGATGGTTTATTTATTGGGGCTGGTTATACTATAAAACATTATGGCTTTAGAAAAGACCCATACAGTCACACACACACAATTAAAGGGAACTATGCACCAAGAACAGGTGCAAATAGCATAAGCTATTTGGGTAACATTTATTCAATTTTCGGGAGGAATAAAGACATCGTAATTCGGACTGCCTTTAATGGTCCGAAGTATACATTCAACTATTTTGGGCAAGGCAATTCAACGCCAAACGTTGGAGATAAAATTGACTACTATCGGGTAAGAACCAAAAACCTGTCATTTTCAGCTTTTCTTCAACGACGATTCACCCAAGCTTTTAAAGTGGGAATTGGGCCTGGATATGAATTATACTGGATAGAAAAACCCATGAATAATTTTTTAACAAGTACGGAATTTACTGAGAAACAAGACTTAGAAAATCCGTCCAGATTTACAACTTTACGCGCATTTGCAAATATCGATTTCGTTGACAACGCTTTAACCCCCTCCTCAGGAGTCCGGTGGAACAATGAAGTGAACTATTTCAGAGACATAAAAACAAACAGAGATAATTTCTTACAGCTCAAGAGTGATGTATCGTTCTACGGGACTCCGAACTTTAGCTTCCCCGTTACTGCCGCTTTAAGAATTGGAGGGGCTACAAATATTGGGGATTACAAGTTCTTTCAATCAAACTTCCTGGGAAATACAGCTAATTTAAGAGGTTATAGAAACAACCGTTTTGCTGGTAAATCCTACATTTATCAGAATTCCGAACTTAGGTTTAAGGTCTCAACTTTTAGGAATTACATCTTTACCGGAAATTTCGGGTTGTTTGGCTTCTTCGATACAGGCCGGGTTTATTCTAATATGCCTGAAACAGATAACTGGCACTCGGCATACGGTCCAGGCGCCTGGGTAAACATTTACAACAAATTCTTGATTTCAACGGGCTATGGAATTTCGAAAGAAGGAAAATATTTTACTATAAACAGCGGATTCTCATTCTAAAAAAAATGCCGGAAAGTTCCGGCATTTAAAAAATTCTTTTACTCTGTATGATTAGTTGTGGCTAATTTTCTCAGCCAATTGGACTGCATTATAGGCATTAATAATACCCCCTGAAGTTGAGATCTCATCCAACTTAACCTTTTTATTAGAACCGTCTTCTTTAATCTTAACCTTTCGGTCGACTTTAGTTACGGATTTAATAATGATATCTTTAACTTGAACCGCGCTAAGTGAAGGATAATAGGACCGAATTAAGGCTGCCAAGCCAGCAACTACTGGAGAGGCCATACTAGTACCATCATTCGGTTCATACGCCGATCCCGGGATCGTAGAATTAACTCTCACTCCAGGAGCAAATACATCTACAGAACGTTTGCCGTAGTTTGAAAAGCTAGCCACTAAGTTGTCATCAATCTTCCAACCGGAAGCACCAACTTCAATCCAATTCGCAGCCCGAGGTAGAGTGAACCGAGTAGTATCTGGTGCGAATTTTGGAAGACTTAAAGGTTTTCCCGAGTTCAGCCCACCTTGTGAGAATTTAGCTTGTATATCAAACTCGGGACGATCGCTCGACGAAATATCTCCATAAATCCTATTCGGATAGTTTACTTCAATGTCGGTATTTTTACCATCATTACCAGCTGCATGAACCAATAACACATCCTTAGCTTCTGCATATTTCACGGCGCTATCAACAGCGGTTTTGTTCCACACATAGCCTTTACCAAAACTCATATTAATAACTTTAGCGCCGTTGTCCACTGCATATCTAATAGCATTGGCTACGTCCTTATCCCGTTCATCTCCGTCAGGAACAGTACGAACGCCCATGATTCGAACATTATCAGCAATACCATTGATACCTTTTCCATTGCCTCTAACCGCCGCAATAATGCCCGCTACATGCGTGCCATGCTCTGCATCTGGTCCGGTAATATCCGAATTGCCATAATTTTTCTCGTAGGCATTGCTGTAGTTATCTTTCACTGAGTCCCGAGGATCAAAATCGATATTAAGATGATAATTAACCTGAGAGCTATAATATTCATAGGTGTCATCTATATCCTTTTTAAAGACCTTATAATCCGGTTCCTTTTTCATCTCTGATTTTATAACTTTTAAAACCTTAGATTCTGTCTCACTGGCAGAATGATACTTCTCGAAATCTTTTAATCTAGGATTAGGTTTGCCAATCTTAGAAACAATTTCCTCCGTAGTTCTCTTTATTACCGATAAGCTTTCATAGCCACGCCGGGCATTGTCAAGGCGTGTCATATAATCAGTTACCATTTTTTTATACCCGGTAAACTCTTTGCGGTCCTTTTCTGATAGAGGCGTAGAATTAACGACAGAACTGTACTTATCCTGAAGCCCTCTTACCAGACGTACCACCTCTAAATTGTCATATCTAACATTTCCAACAGATGAACCAATAAAGTTCCATCCGTATACATCATCAACATACCCGTTGTGATCATCATCCTTGTTATTACCTGCTATCTCCGCCGTATTCTTCCACATAACAGACTTAAGGTCCTCATGCTCTT
>CBFGOI010000125.1:0-12328 GCA_965650335.1 uncultured Pedobacter sp.
CCTGCTCAATAGCAATAATTTGGTAGCCTTTCTCGCGAAGATCATTTATCGCCTTAACTGTGCTTTCGAAATAGACCCAGTCAATTGATTGTGTGGCGCCTAAGGCAGTTTTTTCGATTTCGCGGTGAGGTGGCTGACCGGTAATTCCGCATAGAACAACTTGTTCAACAGCAAAACCATCGGAGGTTCGAAATATTGACCCGACATTGTGCAAACTTCTGACGTTATCTAATACTACAACTATTGGAAGTTTTTGCTGCGTTTTGAATTCTTCCACACTTACGCGATTTAATTCATCGAGTTTTAATTTCATAATTTGTGAATCCCAGATAGTTTAATGCACAGAGGTAAAGAGTTGTATAAACTTCTATTAAATTCTTTAATAGAATTCCCCCGAGATGAGGTTTTGTTGTGATTAATAATCCGATCCTTTTAGGATCGGATTATTAATTTATGCTTGAGGATTGATGAATGTTTTATAATTCTCGGACGCCTGCACCTATTTCCGAGCTGTAAACAGATGGGGCATATCCTATCTTTTGCGTGTAATACTCGGTGATCTTAGCGCTGAAATCATCAAAATAGTCTTTTTTTACCAAGGCTATTGCACAGCCACCAAATCCTGCGCCTGTCATGCGAGCTCCTGTAACTTCGGGATAGCTCAAGCAAAACTCAACCAAGGTATCCAGTTCTTTTCCTGAAACTTCGTATAGGTTTTTTAATGAGTCGTGTGATGAATACATTAGGTCGCCAAAATCTTTTAAACGATTCTCGGCAAGTGCCACCGCTGCTAATTCAACTCTGTCATTTTCTTCAACAACGTGTTTTGCACGGTTTAGAATAGTAATGTTAGAGATCAAATGTTTGTGTTTTTCAAAAGTTTCAGAATTAATATCACATAGATTATTAATCTGAAGCTCTTGCTGCAAAGCTTTTAAAGCTGTTTCACATTCACTAACGCGCTCATTATACTTGGATTCAGCAAGTTTTCTTGGCTTATTAGTGTTAATAATGGCAAGTAAATGGTCGCCAAGGTTGCAATCGACAGCCTGGTAGTCCAGTGTTTCGCAGTTTAGTTTTAGCGCTTTGTCCTTTTCTCCGAACGTCACAGCGAACTGATCCATTATCCCTGAATTTACACCGATGAACTCGTTTTCGACTTTTTTACTTAATAAAACGATGTCCAGTTTAGAAAAACCGGCGTTAAATAAACTGTTGAAGGCATATGCAGTAACGATTTCGATAGATGCTGAGGAAGACAATCCTGCACCAATTGGTAGATCGCCGAAAAAAAGCATATCCAAACCTTGAATCTGCTTGCCTTCTTTTATGAAATTATGTATAACTCCCAGAGGGTAGTTAAACCATGTCTCTCCGGTTTTTTCATAGAAGTCCTTCACCGGTATATCTAAGACTTCATTAAAATTTGTACTTCTGAATCTGAAAATGCCATCGGCATTAGGTGCTGTTAAAAGTGTAGTTCCATAGGTAATAGCGCATGGCATTACCAAGCCGCCGTTATAATCTATATGTTCTCCGATGAGATTGACTCTACCGGGAGCGAAAAATATGTTTGTGTTTTCCTGATTAAATAGCTCTTTGAATTGTTCTTTTAAACGTTCTGACATAATGCTTTAAATGAATCGGCTAAATTATAATAATTTTTTAGCAGTAATATAGATTTTGAATTAAAGCAATAATTTTGAGGGAGATTTTTATAATTCTTTTCTATCTATTTACAGAACACACGATTTAAAAAGGTGATAAATAAAAAGAGAATCGACAACATCTGACGATTCTCTGGTAAGTAGATTAAAATATTATGTTTTTATAGCTGTTTATAAATTTATCGTTTTAAAAAGCGTAACAGATAGTGATGGGGACACGCTCACATAGAGTTGTTTCGTTTCGTTAATTAAATCAACCCAATAGGTGCCTAAATCATTAAAATCACTATTTCCCTCTGGCCTGCCAACAATTTTTAAGGCTGAAGAAAACGAGTAGTCTTTAAATTTTTTTTCCATTTCGGTGCGGGCTTTTTCAGGTAATTGATCATAGGTTAAATATTCCACCGCTCCAAGGTAGCTTCCTTGTAAATCGTATAAGGCGGCCATCTTTTTTCCTTCAGAAGTAAAAGTGGCTTTAACGTATTGCTGGTTTATTCTCCAGGCAATATCTTTTGCCGATTTAAATTCATCTTCAAATTGTCTGAGAGTTGCGTAAGAAACTTTCTTTACATCATCTTTTAGATCAGTCAGGTCAATTGCAAACGAACTTGCTGTTACAAAGACTAAGGCGATAATAAATAATAATTTTTTCATGGTATTAAATTAAATTCTCAACAAATATAGCTATGTTTTGAAAATAGTATCACGAAATTCCAGTTTTTATGTAAATTTAATAATTACTTAACATGCATATGGAAATTTTCAAAGGTGTCTCAAATGAGGTTTTTCTATAATGGGCGATTCCTGAGATCTTCCTGGAGTTTGAATTACGAAAGAGCAAAGAGGTATTGGAGGAAGGATTTAGCAATAGTTAATAAAATAGAAAAGCCGTCTTATTCAGACGGCCTTTCTAAAATCACTGATTGTTATCTAGTTTTTTGCAAGGGTTTCAAAATTTGTGCTTTTATAAAGCGCCACATCGGTTTTAGGTGAAACGTTGATATAAATTCGTTCACTTTCGTTAGCTAAATCGACCCAGTATGAACCAACATCATTAAATGATGAGTTATCGGTTGGTCTGCTCACGATTTTGCGAGCTGAAACGAAAGCGAAATCTTTATATTTGTTTTTGATTTCCGTTTTTGCTTTATAGGGCAATTGATCATAAGAAATATATTCGATTGACCCAACAAAATTCCCGTCCAGATCGTAGAGGGCTGCCATTCTTTTTCCTGATGAGAAAAAGGAAGCTTTAACATATTTCTCATTAACTATCCATGACACATTTTTTGCTGTGCTAAATTCTTGCTGAAATTGTGAAAGTGCTGAAGAAGAAACTTTTTTAACAGCTATATTTCTTTTTGTTTTTTCGATGGCAAATATGCCTGGGATTATTAAAGATAAAACGATAATTAATAATATTCTTTTCATAGTATTTAAATTAAATCCATAACAAAGGTAGTGTGTGGATGATAATAATTCAAAAAAAATTCAATTATTATGACATATTAATAAAATTATGTAAGATTTGTTAAAATTTAAAAAAAGGCCGTTGTTGTTAGTCTGGTTTTTATGAAATTCTTAAAATAATTAAGGCTGAGTTTAACCGGCGGCATCAGAGCTTCGGTATATAATACATTATAATTGTTGATAAGCATTTTTGTATTTATCATCTTATAAATCCAAATTCGCAGAATGGATTACATGTATGGAAAACAATAAGGGATATTCTAAGCAAGTTGCCGGAGAGTTGTCAATTACAGAAAAGCAAGTTGCCTCCACCATAACTTTATTAGAAGAAGGAGCTACCGTTCCGTTTATTTCAAGATATCGGAAAGAATTAACAGGAAGTCTTGATGAGGTTCAGATTGCTGCTATTCGGGATCGGGTTGAACAATTAAAAGAATTAGACAAAAGAAAAGAAGCGATCCTTAAATCCTTAACAGAGTTAAGAAAGCTTACGCCTGACTTAGAAAGCCAAGTGAATGGTGCAGAAACCCTGAGCTTGCTGGAAGATATTTATCTTCCTTATCGTCCAAAGAGGAAAACCCGGGCCAGTGTCGCAAGGGAAAAAGGATTGCAGCCTCTCGCCGATTTGATAATGGCTCAAAATAAATTTGACTTAAGTACAGAGGCCTCCAGATACATTGATGCCGAAAAAGGCATTTCTACAGAAGATGAAGCGTTGGCCGGGGCTAGAGATATCATCGCTGAGTTTATTAGTGAACATACCGAAGCAAGAGCGGTGATAAGGCAATTGTTTCTGGATAAGGGAGTTTTTCAGTCAAAAGTGATATCTGGAAAGGAAGTTGAAGGAGTAAAGTACCAGGATTATTTTGACTGGACCGAATCTGTGAAAACAGCACCTTCGCATAGAATACTTGCACTTAGAAGAGCTGAAAAGGAGTTGATTCTTTCGTTGGATGTTTTTCCACCGATTGAAGATGCCGTCAGTATGCTTGAAAAGATATTTATAAATGCAAATAATAATGTTTCTGAACAGGTAAAGCTTGCTGTGAGTGATGCCTATAAACGCTTGTTAAAGCCCTCGATGGAAACAGAAATACGTTTGCTAACCAAGAGAAGGGCGGATGAAGAAGCTATTCGCGTTTTTGCAGAGAATGCCAGACAGTTATTACTTGCGGCTCCTTTAGGGCAAAAACGTGTAATGGCAATCGACCCGGGATTCAGAACAGGTTGTAAAGTTGTTTGTTTAGATGCACAGGGTCAGCTAGTCGAAAATACAAATATTTACCCGCACAGCGGCGCCGGCGGTTTAGCTGAAGCAGAAAAAACTATCCCATTTTTAGTGTCGAAATATCAGATTGAAGCCATCGCCATTGGTAATGGTACAGCTGGAAGAGAAACGGAGGCGTTTGTTAGAAAGTTAAATCTACCAGAGGTAATTGTAGTAATGGTGAATGAAAGTGGCGCTTCCATTTATTCTGCCTCTGATGCAGCTAGAGAGGAGTTTCCTGACAAGGATGTTACGGTTAGAGGAGCGGTTTCAATTGGTAGACGATTAACTGATCCATTGGCAGAGCTTGTTAAAATAGATCCTAAATCTATTGGTGTTGGTCAATACCAGCATGATGTAGATCAAAATAAACTTCAAACATCCTTGGATGATACTGTTATCAGCTGCGTAAATGCTGTTGGTGTTGAACTTAATACAGCTTCGAAACAAATACTGTCTTACATATCCGGATTAGGCCCGCAGATAGCACAAAATATTGTCGATTATCGAAATATGAATGGAGCTTTCAAGAAGCGTGAGGAGCTTAAGAAAGTTGCCAGGCTTGGCGATAAAGCTTTTGAGCAGGCTGCCGGATTTTTACGGATAAGAAATGCAGAACATCCCCTTGATGCCAGCGCGGTACACCCGGAGCGGTATGCATTGGTTGAACAAATGGCTAAGGATTTGAATTGCAGTGTGGCTGATTTGATGAAGGACGAGAGTCTGCGAAAAAGAATTGCCATTCAACGGTATGTGAGTGATTCAGCAGGTTTACCCACTTTGAATGATATCATCCAGGAACTGGCGAAACCTGGTCGCGATCCAAGAGAGCAATTCGAAGCATTTAGCTTTACTGAGGGAATTAATAGTATCTCAGACTTAAAAGTTGGAATGACACTTCCCGGAATTGTAACGAATATCACCAACTTTGGTGCCTTTGTTGATATTGGTGTTCATCAGGATGGTTTGGTGCATCTAAGCCAGCTATCTAATCGCTTCGTTAAGGATCCTAACGAAGTAGTTAAGGTTCATCAGCAGGTTGAAGTTACTGTCACCGAAGTGGATGTAAACCGGAAACGAATTGCTTTATCAATGAAGAAGGATGAGCCACAACGGAAAACGAGTTCTGTAAAAGCTCAGTCAGCTAAACACAAACAGCAAAAACCAGAGACGGATATGAGCGATAAACTGGCTGCCTTGCGACAAAAATTTTCCTAGCTGGCTAAAAAGCATAAACTGGGATAGTAGCCGAAGTGTTTAATAGGAATCTTTTTTGATTAATAATAAATTTTTTCCTATATTTTAGTGTAATAACTGTGGTAGTTGAGTAAGCTTGTGCGAAGTATTCGTCATTTGTTTAAAAGTGCTGTTAAGTGGGTTTCCGGCTCGCCCCTGCCTCCGAATGCTTTAAAGAGAAAAAGGATTTTATCGATTGACGGTGGCGGCATGCGTGGTATTATTGCGGGTCAGATCCTTGTTGTACTTGAAAAAAAGCTTCAAAAAAAATCCGGTAATCCAAACGCACGCCTGGCCGACTATTTCGATTTTTTTGCCGGTACCAGTACAGGAGGTATCCTCACTTGCCTTTATTTGTGCCCCTCCGAAGATGATCCGGCAAAAGCCCGTTACAGTGCAGAAGAAGCCATCGGGCTTTACATAAAGAATGGCTTCGAAATTTTCAAACTCTCAATATGGAAAAAGCTGTCCAATCCTGAAGGAATTATTCATGAAATCTATAATGTAATAGAACTGGAAAAAATTCTCAAAAAGTATTTTGGAACCTTAAAATTGAGCAATTTATTGAAGCCATGTCTCATCACCTCTTTTAATATTAACAAACGAACACCGCATTTTTTTGCTCAGCATGAAGCTGTTAAATTTGGAGATTCGAACGATTTTTTTGTTTGTGATGTATGTCGGGCAACCTCGGCTGCTCCCACCTATTTCGAAACGGCATTGATAAAGTCGATCAGCGATGTTTCGTACCCTTTAGTGGATGGGGGCGTTTTTGCTAACAATCCCGCGATGTGTGCCTATTCAGAAGTTCAAAATGCTAAAGGTTTCCCCTCTGCAAAGGATATGTTTATCGTTTCCATTGGTACGAACGTTTCAAAAAGACCTCTTCAAATCAATAATGCTATAGGCTGGGGGTCAATTGCATGGTCAAGGCCAATGATTGATCTTATGATGACCACCGCTTCGGAAACAATCGATTTTTATCTGAAAAAAATATTTGCAGCCGGGGGTAATGGCCAGAATTATATTAGAATACAACCCGGCAGTTTTCATAAAGCTAAACCAAGAATAGACAATGCCACGCCACAAAATATTCAGGCATTGATTGAAGTGGGAAATATCACAGCTATGGATTATTCTGACGAATTGGATCGTATTGCGGATGTATTATTGGAAGGCTCCGAACCTCTGGAATTTTAAAGGTTATTTACTTTCGGGGGTATTTATCGGACTGAGAATACTGCCTGTGTTTTACAGTAATATCTAGAAGGGTGGGCCCTAAGCTTAGGAATTTATAATCTGCTTTCGTGTTCTTTTGCGGTTGAAATACTTCAGAGAATTTCGTATATTGACTAGTGGAATCTTGTTGGATTGTTAGCCAGCTTAGTTGCAATCGATCGCAGTTTACATTGTGGCAGTCTGGATCTAATCGATTGAATTTGTTTGCTGATAGAAATAACCCGGTTAAAATTTAATCCTTATGAATTTGAAAAACCGACATATCAAGAAAGTAGCAATATTAGGTTCCGGAGTTATGGGCAGTCGAATTGCATGTCATTTTGCTAATATCGGCGTAGAAGTGCTGTTGCTTGACATACTTCCAAAGGATGCTCAGCAAGATAAGAAACACCGCAATAAAATTGTAAATGATTCCCTTCAGAATACTCTGAAATCCAACCCCACTCCAATCTATTCTAAATCTTTCTCAAGTCGCATTACTACCGGAAACTTTGAAGATGACATGCAGCAGATTTCTACCTGCGATTGGATTCTTGAAGCTATCATAGAAAAGATAGAAATTAAACAAGAACTTTTTGCCACGGTCGATAAATTCAGAACCTCTGGAACTTTAATTTCATCCAACACCTCGGGCATACCGATTCATTTAATGTGTGAGGGTCGTAGCGATGACTTTCGTAAACATTTCTGTGGTACACACTTTTTCAATCCCCCCCGTTATTTGCCGCTTCTTGAAATTATACCAGGTGCTGAAACTTCTTCTGAAATAATCGATTTCTTAATTTATTATGGTGAAAAATTTTTAGGCAAAACCACTGTTTTAGCTAAAGATACCCCCGGATTTATAGGGAACCGAATAGGTATGTTCAGCATAATGAGCACCCTGCATTACGCCAAAAACGCGGGCTTATCGGTTGCTGAAATCGATAAGCTTACCGGACCAGTTATAGGGCATCCAAAGTCCGCCACCTTTAGAACCAGTGATGTTGTGGGATTGGACACCATCGTTCATGTAGCCAACGCATTTGTTCAAAGTTTACCCAATGATGAAGCAAAGGATGTTTTTGTTACTCCTGATTTTGTTGAAGGGATGATTACAAATAATTGGCTTGGCAGTAAGACAGAGCAGGGTTTTTATAAGAAGCAGGAAGTTGAGGGTAAAACAGAATTTCTGACTCTTGACCTAAACTCACTCGAGTATACTTCTCCTCAAAAAGTTCAGTTCTCGGTATTAGAGTCGACTAAACTTATTGATAACCTTAAAGAAAGGTTAGGTGTATTGTTTGCTGATAAAGGTAAAGCAGGAGATTTCTACCGGTCTACGTTTTATCAGCTCTTTGCCTATGCAAGTAAGCGTATTCCAGAAATCGCTGATGAAATATATAAAATAGACGCGGCCATGTCGGCGGGTTTTGGCTGGGAGATGGGGCCTTTTGAAATGTGGGATGCGCTCGATTCCCAAAAAGTACTCAAAGAGATGGAGGCTGCCGGCATCAAACCTTCTGCCTGGGTGTATGATATGATCGAAAGTGGATCTACTTCATTTTATAAACTCGAAAACGGCACTCGCTTGTATTATGATATTGAGTCCAAATCATATAAAATAATTCCAGGTACAGAATCCTTCATTCTTTTGAAAAACCTGTCATCTTCAAAAAATATATGGAGTAATAAGGGAACCACCATTACAGATTTGGGAGACGGTATTTTAAATATCGAGTTTCATACCAAGATGAATACCATTGGCGGTGAAGTTATCGAAGGAATTAATAAGGCAATTGACCTTGCTGAGCAAGAATATAAAGGTCTGGTTATCTCTAACGAAGGCGCAAATTTTAGCGCGGGTGCCAACATTGCAATGATCTTTATGATGGCTGTTGAAGATGAGCTGGATGAATTAAACACATTAATTAAGTTTTTCCAGAATACCATGATGCGCCTTCGTTATTCATCGATTCCGGTAATTGCAGCACCACATGGAATGGCCTTCGGAGGAGGATGTGAACTGTGTTTACATGCAGATAAGGTAGTGGCACATGCGGAGCTGTATATGGGTTTGGTAGAATTTGGAGTGGGTTTAATTCCCGCAGGTGGGGGCACTAAAGAATTTGCTTTGAGGTTATCAGACGAATTACGCGAGGGTGATGTTGAGTTAAATGCTTTTCGCGATAGATTTCTGACAATCGGACAGGCTAAAGTGTCAACATCAGCCTACGATGCTATTGAGTTGGGCTACCTGCGTAAAGATAAAGATGTAGTTGTAGTTTCCCGAAACAGGCTACTTGCTCAGGCCAAGCAGCATTGTCTTCAAATGTGGGACGACGGGTATTCGCAGCCTATTAGGAGGGACGATATCAAGGTTTTAGGAAAACCAGCCTTAGGATTGGGATACGTTGGAGCAAATAACATGCTTGCCGGCAAGTATATAAGTGAACACGATGTTAAGATTAGCCAAAAGTTGGCTTTTGTTTTAGCTGGAGGTGATTTATCGCAAGCAAGCAGAGTTACTGAGCAATATCTTCTTGATCTCGAAAGAAATGCCTTTTTATCGCTTTGCCGGGAAAAGAAAACTCTCGAAAGAATTCAGTCTGTTTTATCAGGCGGAAAAATATTAAGGAATTAACAGGAAAAGACATGGACGCATATATAGTAGCAGCCTGCAGAAGCGCAGTTGGGAAAGCCAACCGGGGAGGCTTCCGTTTTACCCGGCCTGATTTACTTGCTTCGAACGTTATTAAGCAGCTGATGACGTCTGTTCCGGGTGTGGAAAATGAGCAGGTCGATGATGTGATTGTCGGTAATGCAATGCCAGAGGCCGAGCAGGGGCTAAATGTCGGCCGATTAATTTCCTTGCTGGCTCTTGACACGGATAAAGTACCCGGAATGACTGTGAACAGGTATTGCGCGTCCGGTTTGGAAACGATCGCCATAGCTTCGGCTAAAATTCATGCGGGATTGGCAGATTGCATTATTGCCGGCGGTGTCGAGAGCATGAGCCTTATTCCGATGGGAGGCTGGCGGGTCGTACCCGATGCTGATACAGCTCTTGCTCATCCGGATTATTATTGGGGCATGGGTTTAACCGCGGAAGCTGTAGCTGATGAATACAAAATAAGCAGGGAAGATCAGGACGAATTCTCTTACCATTCCCATCGAAAGGCCATATCTGCAATAAAAGAAGGCAGGTTTGATAAACAGATAGTGCCGGTAAACATAACTGAGCAATATATCGATGAAATCGGAAAAAGAGGAACACGCGATTTTATTGTAAATACAGATGAAGGTCCGAGGGCAGATACGACAGTTGAAGCACTTGCAAAATTAAAACCTGTTTTTAGAGCGGGCGGGATGGTAACTGCCGGCAACTCATCTCAAACCAGCGACGGTGCGGCATTTGTAATGGTCGTCAGCGAACGCTTTCTTAAAGAGCATAATCTGACACCGATTGCTCGCATGGTAAACTATGCCGTGGCGGGAGTTCCACCGCGTATAATGGGTATCGGACCCCTGATAGCAATTCCGAAGGTTTTAAAGATGGCCGGAATCCACCAAAACGATATAGACTTGATTGAGCTCAATGAAGCGTTTGCCTCACAGTCGCTTGCCATTGTACGTGAACTAAAGCTAAACCCTGATATTGTAAATGTCAATGGCGGAGCCATTGCATTGGGGCATCCTTTGGGGTGTAGTGGAGCTAAACTTTCGGTCCAGATTTTTGATGAGATGAACAAAAGAGGCAGCAGATATGGAATGGTTACCATGTGTGTGGGAACGGGGCAGGGTGCAGCCGGGATTTTTGAACGATTATAATTTACCAGAGATTACAATCCTTATGAAGTTGAAACGTAGGCATCCAATATAAAATAGTATTAAAATTCAGATTATGAGTGTATCCATCCAATTAACATCGATAAAAGGGGGCGAGTTTCTGATCAGAGAAACAAAAGCAGGGGATGTTTTCATTCCCGAGAACTGGACTGATGAACAATTAATGATCGCTCAAACCTGCCAGGATTTTATAGATCAGAAAGTAATTCCCATTTTAGATCGGATCGATGCGCAGGAAGATGGTCTTATGGCCAGCCTTTTAGACGAAGCAGGTAAACTCGGATTATGCGCCATTTCCATCCCGGAAGAATATGGTGGTTTCGGCAAAGACTTTAATACCTCCATGTTAGTCAGCGAAAAGACAGGTGCAGGCGCTTCCTTCTCAGTCGCTTTTTCTGCCCATACAGGTATCGCAACTTTACCAATTTTATATTACGGAAACAAGGCACAAAAGGATAAGTACATCCCTAGATTGGCAAGCGCAGAGTGGAAAGGAGCATATTGCCTGACTGAACCTTCAGCCGGCTCCGATGCCAATTCAGGAAAAACCAGGGCTACACTATCGCCGGATGGTAAATATTATATACTCAATGGACAAAAAATGTGGATCACCAATGCAGGTATCGCTGATGTATTTACAGTTTTTGCGAAAATTGATGAGGACACACATCTGAGTGCCTTTATCGTGGAAAAAGGGATGGAGGGATTCTCATTGAATGTAGAGGAGCATAAAATGGGTATTAAGGGAAGTTCTACCCGTCAGGTTTTTTTCAATGAATGTAAGGTGCCTGCTGAGAATTTACTATCTGAACGGGGAAATGGCTTCAAAATAGCCCTGAATATTCTGAATATCGGCCGGATTAAATTGGGTGCGGCTGTGTTGGGCGCAGCTAAAAATGTTATCACACAATCAGTTAAATACGCCAACGAGCGTCAGCAATTTGGCCGGGTCATTGCCGGATACGGAGCAATTAAATATAAGTTGGCCGAACAAGCTATAAGAACATATGCCACAGAATCTGCCGTTTACCGAGCCGGTCAGAATATCGAAGATGCTATCCAAAGCTTAATTGAAAATGGGATGGATGCTGCCGAGGCGAAACTTAAAGGAACTGAGCAGTTTGCCATCGAAGCTGCAATTATTAAAGTCCATGCATCCGAAGCATTAGATTATGTAGTAGATGAAGGCGTGCAGATTTATGGCGGCATGGGCTATAGCACCGATGCTCCGATGGAACGTGCTTATCGCGATTCGCGCATTAACCGGATTTTCGAGGGAACCAATGAAATAAACAGGTTACTCATCGTGGATATGATTTTAAAGCGTGCGCTGAAAGGAGAATTTGATTTAATAGGCCCCGCAAAAAAAGTGGCGGCAGAATTACTAAGCATTCCTGATCTTAATGGTAATGAGGGTGATGTTTTCGACCGGGAGAAAAAATATATCGTAAGTTTTAAGAAAGCAGTATTACTGGTTGCGGGAGCTGCGGTTCAGAAATTGAACAAAGCCCTGTCTGAAGAGCAGGAAGTACTAATGTATCTTGCCGATATGATAATTGAGGTGTATATCTCCGAATCTCTTCAATTGAGGGTAGAAAAATTAGCCGAACAGCAACCCGGG
>CBFGOI010000126.1:0-12256 GCA_965650335.1 uncultured Pedobacter sp.
GAATCCTGCGCTCTAACCATCTGAGCTACCCCGCCATTTTGTTCACAATTTTTAGATCACCCTAAAAATTGGAGTTGCAAATATAGTTTAATTTCCTTTCCTTTAAAAAGAAATCTAAAAATCTCTCTGAAGGTTAGAAAAGGAAATTAAGAATGTTAGAAAAAAAGAAGTTTAGCCTTGAATACGAGGTAAAATCATCTCCAAAAATATTATTCAGCTTTTTGAATGAACCCAATGGTTTAGCTCAATGGTTCGCCGATGACGTTCAATACAGAGACCAAATATATTCTTTTGTATGGGATGGTGAGGAGCATAAAGCAAAACTACTTTCGATCAAGGAAAATAAGCTGGTAAAGTTCAGGTGGGTCGATGATGAACCTGTTTTTTATTTCGAAATGGAGATCCTGCAGGATGAATTAACAAATGATGTTGCTCTGTGCATTACAGATTTTGCTCCCGATGATCTTTTGGAAGAACGGAAGCTAATCTGGGATAATCAAATTGAATATTTGATTAGCGTATTAGGAGCATAGGGATTAAAAATCCCTATTTTTGTAATGTGAAAAAAATACACCTGTTGGTTTTGAAGGCCTTTATACGGCCTTTCATTGTTACCTTTTTCATAGTCATGTTTGTGTTGTTGATGTTATTTTTATTCAAATACATCGATGACCTGATTGGAAAAGGATTTCAATGGTATGTTATTCTGCAATTAATGTGGTATGCTTCTGCCACAAACGTTGCTATGGCTTTGCCCTTAGCCATGCTTTTATCCTCTATTATGACGTTTGGCAGCCTGGGTGAAAATTACGAGCTGGTAGCTATTAAAGCAGCTGGAATTTCACTGCAGAAGGCCATGGCGCCACTTTTTGTTCTGGTTTCTATTCTCAGCGTCGCTGCTTTTCTTTTCTCCGATTATATGTTGCCTGTGGCTAATCTAAAGTTTGGATCATTGCTATGGGATGTGAGGAATCAAAAAGGCGCTTTTTTGATCAAAGAGGGAGTTTTTAACAATAGTATACCGGGATATAGTATTCGTGTTCAGGAGAAAGATCCCGACGAGAGAACGTTGCATAATATAATTATCTATGATCATAATTCTTCGAATGGCAATGTTGTGATTAGGGCCAAAGAGGGGGTCATGACAAAAACTCCGGACGAGAGTTTATTGATCTTAAGTTTAAAAGATGGGGTTAGATATGAGGAAAAATCCGGAGATGGCTCATACAATCCGCGGCAGCGATTTACACGATTTAATTTCAAAGAGACCACTCAAAAATTTGATTTATCAGGTTTCAAAATGCAGAGAACTGACGAGAATTTGTTTAAGAGCAGTTATGCGATGATGAATTTAAAGCAACTGAAATATTATAAGGATTCTACGATTAGGGTAACAGACAGCACCGTCAGAACTTACGATAATCTGATCATCCCAATGATGAGACTTTATGCTATGAATGCTCCCCTTAACGAGCTGAAAGTTAATAGAGTTCCAGATTATAGAGATAATGTGCTTGACATAATACCCTTGAATGACCGTTCAAATGCCATTTCATTTGCCATGAACGAAGCCAAAGCCATTAAGGAAGTTGTTAGTGCTAAAGCAATCGAGAAAACCGATTATACGAGCAGTATTCTCAGATATATAATAGAATATAATCGGAAGTTTACTCTTGCAGTATCCTGCCTAATTCTGTTTTCAATTGGTGCGCCACTTGGTGCAATCATTAGAAAAGGCGGACTTGGCTTGCCTGTGGTAATGTCTGTGCTATTCTTCCTCATCTATCATATTATATCTCAGATCGGCGAAAAATCTGCAAGAGCCGGAAATATCGATCCAATATTGGGCATGTGGATAGCAATTATTGTATTAACCCCACTAGGTATCTTTTTAACGTATAAAGCAGCTATAGATTCAGCGATTTTTGACGTTGATTACTATAAGCAGCAGTTTCTTAAACTCGTAAAAAAGAAAGATCGTTAGCTATCTTTTACCCGCAGATTATAATGTTTTACTCTAAATTCATTACATAACTTGTAATTTTGCTTTACAATGGAAATTAAGCTCAATACAATAGAAGAGGCAATAGAAGAAATTAAGGCTGGCAAAGTAATTATTGTTGTTGATGATGAAGACCGGGAGAATGAAGGGGATTTCCTTACAGCAGCCCGTAATGCCACACCTGAGGTGGTTAACTTCATGGCAAAGTATGGCCGTGGCTTAATTTGTGTCCCCTTAACAAACGAGCGCTGCGACCAATTACAACTTGACCCTATGGTGGGCAAGAATACTACATCTCATGAAACTAATTTTACTGTTTCGGTAGATTTGATTGGACATGGATGTACCACGGGTATTTCAGCCTCAGACCGGTCAAGAACGATACAGGCTTTGATAAACCCAGAAACTACACCGGATGAATTAGGGAGACCAGGACATATTTTCCCCTTACGAGGTAAAGATGGTGGGGTATTGCGTCGTGCCGGGCACACCGAAGCGGCAATAGATCTTGCTGCGATGGCTGGTTTTGAACCTGCTGGCGTTATTGTCGAAATCATGAACGAAGAGGGTGATATGGCCCGCTTGCCCGAGCTGATGGTAATAGCTAAAGAGCTTAAAATGAAAATCATTTCCATTAAGGATTTAATAGCTTACCGCTTATGCCAGGAAACCTTGATTAAAAAGGAGGTATCTGTTAAACTTCCTACCGAATGGGGAGATTTTGAAATGGTTGCGTATACTCAAATTGATTCAGGCGAACATCATATAGCTTTAGTTAAGGGCACTTGGGAAGAGGATGAACCTGTATTAGTTCGGGTCCATAGCTCATGCATCACAGGCGATATCTTTGGCTCGTGTAGATGCGATTGCGGGCCACAACTGCACAAAGCGATGGAAATGATCGAGAAAGAAGGAAAGGGTGTAGTTATTTATATGAACCAGGAGGGCAGAGGAATTGGTTTGATTAACAAGCTGCATGCCTATAATCTTCAGGAGAATGGTTTTGATACAGTTGACGCTAATATCAAGCTGGGCTTTAAAATGGATCAACGGGATTACGGCTTAGGCGCGCAGATATTGCGTAGTCTCGGTATAAAAAAGATGCGTTTAATGTCTAATAACCCAACAAAAAGAGCGGGATTAATTGGATACGGAATCGAGATAGTAGAGAACGTTCCGATTGAAATAAAGTCAAATATTCATAACGAATTATATCTTAAGGCTAAGCGTGACCGAATGGGCCATTTCATCATGAAAGATATTTAGGGTGTCTTTTTAGGAACCCTTATTTATCCGCAGGTTTGCTGGAGCCAGTACTTTCATTCGAAGAGGGCATAATCGCGACTGAAGGCTTGGTGTCAATTGGTGGTGGCGGTGCCTGAGGAGGTTCAGGCTGACGTTCTTCCATTCGTTTCTTGCCCACCAAAGCACGTAAGAACTCTCCTAGTGTGTCGAAATCTTTTCGATACACTAATCCCAATGCACTTACATACTCCTGATTTGTATTTGTATTTGTGTTTAAAACAACCTTATTGTTTAGTCTGTTAGATGCTCTTAGGATCAGACTTCCATCTTTCTTTAATAAATATTGAGCTTCAACGTCTCTCACAAAGGAATTGCCAATTACATCAAAACTATTGGTTTGAGCCCGGGCATCAGTGATTCCACCGGTTAGTATCACCCTGTCTTTAAATAATCTGAAAGTCGCGCTTGCCTCGTTTAATGAACGTACGTTTAAATCCACCGATCGTAGATTTAATGTCTGTGCTAGGATTTGATTGAGCCGGTTAAATGTTAATTCAGTTACTGTACTAAGAACCGTTTCGTTAACCGCATTCAGTTCCAGTCCTGTATTTGATGCGAATGAGCGTCGCGCTATAAAACTTAAAGCTTGCTGCGTTCTGTTATTAATATCGCTTAAATAACTTTGTAAGTCATCTTTGATCCTGGGCTCTTGAGGGAAGTTTATGTCTAAATCTATCTTAGGGCGAGTTAATACGCCGGTTAGAGTCATTACGGCTTCCGCATTTACTGTTTCCGGATTGGCTAGTTTGCGTCCAGCAGCGAGATATAATGGCGCTAAGCTTGCACGTTGGTTATAAACGGCTGTCAAATTAATTTCTGCCTCCGTCGGGTCGCCGGTCCATCGGATGGATCCGCCCTGACGTATTTCGAAGATTTTGTTTATATATTCCTGCGCGGTATACTGAAACTCTCCGCTGGTAATTAAGTATGTTCCAAACATTTGGAAATCACCCAAACTCGTAATATTTAGTGATAAAGCTTCTGAGGTTCCTTTTCCGCTGAGCTTACCCAGATCGGTTATAATATTTACCGTCGAAGATTCGTCAACCTGAAGATTTAACGTCATTTCTAAACCATTAAAAGATGGTTGCTTGCGGGCTGTTAAAGAAGAATCTTTTGCCACAAAAGTTATGAAGTCATTATTTGCCACACGTTCTGCCGCATTAAGAGGAATGTTAAAAACTGTTCCTGCTTCTGTTTTGGCATTTATAACAATACGCATGTTATTTGTCGGGCCTCTAAAAGTATAAGTTCCTGTACCGTATGCCGTTCCATAATATAAGGGATTGTCTTTTGCAGTGGTGTTTAGAGCCATGAAATTTTCTGCATCTATAACAATATCAATATAAGGAGTTTTGGGCTTTCTCATATTAATAGTGCCGGAGGCGTAAGCTCTATGGTTTTTTATATCGGTTAATTCTAATCTGTCTAGATGAATGACACTGTTGGTAATTCTTACGTCATCCGTAATGTTGTACGGGGTTTTCAGATAATTGACCACTAAATGAGCATTTTTTAAATGTGCAGAGCCATTAATTTGTGGGTCAAAAATACTGCCGGTCACCTTTAAATTTGCAGATACATTGCCCGATACATTCGATACCAAATGTTTAATAAATGGTTGGAATATTACAAGCTCACTATCATCCATCACTAGGTCAAGATTTAGGGTGTTCTGATCAGAGTTTGCATTATAACTCCCGGCAATATTCATGGTTTCTTTACCATTTTTCTGAATATTGACCACCATGTCTACCAGTTTAGTGCTATTGTCAAGATTGGCAACCATCGTTAATTCGCCAATGGCAACATTGTTCATCACTAATGAATCGATGACTAGATCAGACTCTATTTTCGGTTTTCCGGTTACCGAGGATAACATGATGTTTCCATTTAATTCACCACCTAGTGTTACTCCCTTGGTTTTGGTTAGGGGATTGAAAGTGGCTAGTTTAAATTGTTTAAACCCAGCATTCAGTTTGTCATTAGGATCAGCTGATATAATTCCGTCAAGGGTTAAATACTGGTTATCACGATAAAGAACGAATTGGTTGATCGCTAATTTGCCTTTATCATAATTGAATCGCACTTGTTCTGGCACCCGCCAAACCTCTCTATTTATGATTACATCAGAAGGTAATAAACTTAAACTAGCGAAATTTTCGGTGTCGAATTCCACTAGACCATTCAAATCGAGTTGATTGACAGCATCTTTATCGGATAATTTAACGTTTAGCGATAAGCTGTCATTATGAAAGATATTCGCTACGTTGACGTTTTGAATATAAAGGCTGTCACTGACGTCGACCCTGTCGGACGTTAAAAATACGTTTAAAGCATTCGGCTGAGTGGATTCATCGAGAATGAAATTATGTATTTTGATTTTATTGTATTCTATTAATGAGCTTGAACCAGAGAGCGTTGCAACGTTCTCGGAAGAAATAAATCGACCTCTGAATTCAGCGCCTTCAGGTATCCTGAGAGATGGTATAAACATCAGGCTGATAGGTTCGAAATATTTCAGATTCAATGTGAAATCAAAATTTTGTATCCCCCTTGGGCCACCCTTGCTTTTTAAAGATGGAACGTATTGTTTAATAACCGAGGTGAAATAGGACGGTAGTAATTTTAAGTCGAACTGACCCTGGATCCCTGCATCTAAAATGTCTGAATTAATGGTTAATGACCGTGCATTGCCTATACCGTTGGCCAAGACATAAACAGAGTCGACAACCAGCGAATGTTGGGGTGTGGTTACTCTTATACGGCGTAATTGTAAGTTTCCCTGAATATTATTCAGATTATTGCCGCTGAATGCTGTATGGAAATCCGCATCAACCTGAACTGTATCTTTTGTAAAGCCTAATTTATTAAGATTAGTGTTACGAAGTGTGGCATTAAATCGAAATACCGGCAGGTCAGAGGCAAAGTTGATGCCGCCCAAAAAGTCGAGATTGATGTTTCGGTCTTTTACATCGATTTTGCCATTAAAGAAGTTCTTATTATAGTTTCCGTTTACTTTAATGTTTGTATAGCGATATCCTTTAAAGTCAAAATAAGTTACATCCGCGTTAATGTTTTCCTGAATTGCTTGCATTGAAAAACCTTGACCAATAACTTTAGCCGATAAACTCGTTCTGCCCAGATCCTTTCTATCGAGCAATTCTCCCAGGTTAAAGTCATATGTTTTAACTGTGCCGGAATATCTTGGAAGACCCCTTAAATTCATTCGCAAATCAGTTGCTACTCTTCCTAAACCAGTTTTTAACTCACCGGTAGCTTTAAAGTCTTTGAAATAACCGCTGAATCTTCCTCTAAAACTTACCTGGCCAAACTTAGCTGCAATAGCAGGAATCTGACTAGTTTTGCCTGTTGCTAACCGGATTAAACGGTCAGCGTCCTTTTTATTGCTGTGCATCTGGTCGAAACGCAGATTTACATAGATCTTGTCCTTATAGGGTAATCCTTTTATATCAAAGTTGCCTTTAATATAAGTTGCCTGTCCGGCTGAAGCATAAAAGTTGCGTGCCTTTAAATCATTAATATACCCGCTTACATTTCCTTTAACCTTTACTTCAAAGTTCGGAGGTAGATTATCAGCGAAAAAGCCGAGGTCTTTTGAGTGAACGACAGAATTCTTTAAGCGGCTTTTAATGTAAACTTTGCTTACAAATTTATTTAAGTCTTTAAAATTGTTGTATTTCAAAAGGAGGTAATCAGAAACCTGGCTTTGCGGCGTTTGCAAAACAAGATTTGTGAATTCCATTCGGTTGGAATCTATAGCGGCATCCGTACTCAGGTTTTTTAAATAAAAACCGCTTTTCTCGTGGAAATTTAGATTTTGAACTTTTGCTTGAAAAAGATGTGATCGGGTGTTAATCTCTGACACGATTGCATTAACATTTCTTAAATGCAAATCATCAAAGTTAATTCGCTTCAAAACGCTTACGCGATTGAAGTTTTTGTATTTGAAATCAATGTTATTTAAAATTACCTTATCCAGGTTCACCTGATATCTCTTCTTTGGCGTTGGACTTGGTTGGGTGGTTCCGGTATTAAAGTAGTTTATAATGAACTGAAGATTGGTTTTGCCATTTTTATATGTTTTCAGATAGAATTTTCCATCATCCATCTTTATCGTATTCACAGAGATGATTCGTTCTTTTCTTGAAAAATAATTTAAATCGAGCGTAAACTTTGGCGAATGAAGAAGAGTATCTTTGTCGAGATCTTGAACATACAAACCTTCGAGCACTAACGATTTGAATGGTTTGATGTACAGCCCCTCAATTGAAATGGTGGTATTCAGTTTTTTTGAAAGATAACTCGCCGCTTTTTTGGCTATAACTGTTTGTACTGGCTTAAACTGCAGTGAAAACAGCAAAGCAGCTGTCAGTAAAATAATTACTGCCAATGTCCAAAGCGTTATTTTGAGTACTTTTTTAATAATTTTGTAGTTTAACAACAAACAAAAAATTTAATATACAGTTTTGGCAATAATCCTTGGTATAGAATCTTCTTGCGATGAAACTTCGGCATCTATATGTAAAGACGGTGAAATACTGTCTAATAGTATAGCAAACCAATTAGTTCATCAAAAATATGGTGGTGTTGTTCCCGAACTTGCGTCAAGGGCACATCAGCAAAACATAATTCCTGTAGTACAAGAAGCCATTGCGATCGCAAAAATAAACAAAAAAGACGTTAGCGCGGTAGCCTTTACTCGTGGCCCGGGTTTATTAGGGTCTTTATTAGTCGGAACCTCCTTTGCAAAGGCTTTTGCTCTTGCAAACTCTTTGCCTCTCATTGAGGTTAATCACATGCAGGCGCACATTCTGGCACACTTTATTGATAATCCAAAACCGCAATTTCCATTTTTATGTCTTACCGTTTCTGGTGGACATACTCAAATAGTATTAGTTAAAGATTACTTTGAGATGGAGATCGTCGGCCAAACTACTGATGATGCAGCAGGTGAAGCCTTTGATAAGACAGCGAAAATTTTGAATCTTCCATATCCTGGTGGCCCATTAATTGATAAATATGCAAGAGAAGGAAATTCTATGGCATACGCATTTCCAGAGCCTCAAATCCCGGGACTAGATTTCAGCTTTAGCGGATTGAAAACAGCCATAATGTATTTTATTCGCGATAATAAAAAGCTGAATGAGAACTTTGTTGAGGATAATCTTAGGGATATTTGCGCATCTGTTCAACACCGTATTGTTACAATTTTATTGGCTAAGCTGAAACGTGCCGCAAAAGAATATAATATCAAGGATATTGCAATTGCTGGCGGTGTATCGGCGAATTCGGGCCTACGAAATACGCTACAAGAATATGCCGAAAAATATGGCTGGAATGTATTTATACCCTCCTTTGAATACTGTACAGACAATGCAGCTATGATTGCAATAGCTGGTTATTACAAATTTTTAGCCAAGGATTTTGTTGGTCAGGATATCGCCCCTTTGGCGAGAATGAGTTTTTAAATTAATAAAATGGGAATCACATCATTAATCTTTGGGCTTGTCTTAGTAGTCCCCTTAATCTTCGTCATGTATTCAATTATTCTAAAGGATAAGCAGAATGGTAAATTAGGCGCAGTTGTTTTAGGGGTAATATTTATTGTGGCAATTATAATTTCATATTACGTAAATAAAAATAAGTAGGAGAAGGAAAATAAAACTCTCACCCTTCCTTTTCCCGCAGCATAACGACGTAGAAAGTTCCCGAGAAAACCGGGGGCAACATTATAGTTTCTAATCTGGTTCTTAAATTTCATATCTAGCCGAATGAAAAAAGCCATAGTAATAGGAGCAGGCATTGCAGGTATTGCCAGTGCGATACGTTTAGCACTTAAAGGCTATTCGGTAAAGGTATTTGAGGCGAATCCGTACCCCGGAGGTAAGTTATCGGAGTTCGAAACCGGCGGGTATCGTTTTGATGCCGGTCCGAGCTTGTTTACCATGCCGCAATATGTAGATGAATTATTTCTCCTTGCGGGAAAAGATCCTAGAGAGTATTTTCAATACAGGCGTCTGGATAGCTTGTGTAATTATTTTTATGAAGATGGTACATTAATTACTGCCTGGTCCGATGCTGAAAAATTTGCTAATGAAATAGCTGCAAAAACTTCCGATCCCGCATCGGCTGTAAAAGCCTTTTTTAAAAAGAGCAGAAAGATCTATTCTATCACAAACCATGTTTTTCTTGAGCAATCCTTGCATCGCTTAAAAACCTATTTAAGCTTTGATACTGTAAAGTCGATTTTTCAAATAGCTGAAATAGATTCTTTGCGCAGCATGAATAAAGCGAATGAATCTTTTTTCAGAGATAAGAAAACAGTACAGTTGTTTAATAGATATGCAACGTACAATGGGTCCGATCCTTATCAGGCGCCAGCCACTTTAAATGTAATTCCTCATTTAGAGTATCACTTCGGTGCATATTTCCCGAGCGGTGGAATGTACAGCATTACCACAAGTTTGGTGAAACTTGCAGGAGATTTGGGTGTGGAGTTCATCTATAACTCTTCGGTGGGTGAGATTATGATAAAAGATAGTGCTGTGCAGGGCGTGAAAGTTGATCATATTGACGAGAAAGCCTCACTCGTCGTTTCAAACATGGATGTTTGGTTCACCTATAGAAAACTGCTGCCAAATTTGAAGGCTCCGCAACGTACATTGAACCAGGAGCGGAGCAGTTCTGCTTTGATTTTCTATTGGGGCATGAGGGCCGTATTTCCTGAACTTGATCTTCATAATATTTTCTTCAGTGATAATTACCGGCAAGAGTTTGATGCGATCTGGAAAGAAGAAAGGATCTATCCTGATCCAACCGTCTATATAAATATCACATCGAAATATAAAACAGACGATGCGCCCCATGGCTGCGAAAACTGGTTTGTAATGATTAATGTTCCTTCCAATACCGGACAGGATTGGGATACCTTCATCGCGGAAGCAAAAACGAATATTCTGAGCAAGTTGAGCTGTGTTTTAGGTAAAGACATCGAACCCTTAATTGAACGGGAAGAAATTCTTGATCCCAGAACAATTGAATCACGAACATCATCTTACCAGGGCTCTTTATACGGAACCAGTTCAAATAAAAAATTTGCCGCCTTTTTGAGACATCCTAACTTTTCTTCAAAGATAGAGGGATTGTATTTTGCAGGTGGGAGCGTTCATCCGGGCGGGGGAATTCCGCTGGCGCTTTTATCTGCTAAAATAATGAGTGATCTGGCGGAGTAATTTTTCGCATAAGTCTAATAGTTAACAGCACGCGATCGTTTTTTTTTCTTGTGTTTAATGCTGGAAGCACTTTAGGGACATCTTTGGCTTTTTCATTATCTGTCAATGTGTTTAAAAATGCAATGATATCCTTCTTTTCTTGTGTGTTTAATTTTAGATTGTCGAAAGGAAGAGTTTGATTCTCCAATTTTATTCCCAGACCAGAACCTCCTCCCTCGTTGTAAAAATCTATTACTTTTTCAAGAGAGTTGTAAATGCCGTTGTGCATATACGGAGCAGTGAGGGCTATATTTCTTAGGGTAGGAGTGCGGAAAGCATTCTTATGTAAGGGCAGATGTCTTAAGTTGAATCTCCCAGGGTCCGTATCTATTTTCTTGATTTTTGAAGACATTGGTACCCCTATAACCTCAGTTTCTGTTCGGGAAAAATCTGGTGGCACTGTACCATTAAACAAAGGAGTAAAATGACAGGTGCCACATTTCGCTTTCCCCATGTAAAGGTTAAATCCTGATATTTCCTGCTGATTAAGCTGTTTTTTGTCTCCCCGGATATATTTGTCAAATCTGGAATTGAAGCTGGTTAGCGATCGGATATAACTAGCTATGGCATTCCTGAGATGATATTCATTAACTGCGCTTTTATTTCCCGGAAATGCATTCTCAAACAACCGGGTATATTGTGCGCTCTCCTTTAATGTTCTTACAGCCACAATCATAGAGCCATGCATTTCATCAACATTCGTTATTACTGCAGTGGCCTGATCCTCAAGAAATGAAACTCTTCCATCATAAAATAAGGAGGGTTGGAATCCAGCATTTATAACGGTTGGAGTATTCCTATTTAAAAGATTATCGCCGCTTATTGTTGTGTTTTTGACTAAACCATCACTAAAAGCTTTCTTAGGTTGGTGACAGGAGGCACAGCTACGCTTTCCTGTTCCGGAGAGTACCGGATCAAAAAATAGTAAGCGTCCTAATTCTTCTTTTTCTTTTGAGGTATGAGCTTCAATATTGGGTGCAAAGTAGTTGGGGTTGAAAGATCTTTCTTCAAATAGGTTTTCAGCATTAGCATTTACAGCTCTTAAGCCAATTACTGATTTAATCCCTAACCGACGGGCCGATTTAATAATAATAGATGAGAGGGGATTTGCATAGTTCTTTATAAAATCCATCCTGTTAAAGGAGTTGAAGTCTCCGTTTTTTTCTAAATAAAAGGCTGCCTTATTAAAAAATGATTGTGTTTGAGAGTAAAGCTCAGGATCTTTTTGCTGGATGCCCTGCTTATAAAAACTGAGAATATGTGAAACCGACAATAGGGCTGTGCGTGCTTCTGGTATTGAATTTTGAACTATAGGTGCATCAAAGCCTGAAATGCCAAGAGTTATAACACGAAACACTTCTAAACGCATTGCATCGAAAATCTGATCATCTTCAAAAGAATTGGTTTCCGCAAGATATTTCAAACGGGCAAAATTAGATATCAGTCTGTTCGTTTCTTCAAGGAGCTTTCTCTTGTTTTCTAAATCGTATTTTGGAAATAGAATGGGTTCTATAACCTGGAAGCCTTCGGGCTCAGAAATACGGTGATGATCATCTACATCAATTTCAGGTATTGGTGGTCCATTAATAGATTTGGCGGTTAAAGGACTGTAATATTCCGCTAAAAATTCTGTTTTTTTATAAGCGAGACGTGC
>CBFGOI010000127.1:0-12076 GCA_965650335.1 uncultured Pedobacter sp.
GATTTATGAAAACCCGTCACCGGGTAACAAAGCGGGCGGTATTTCAACTTTAGAGGACAAATCTTTAGGCTGTACTCAAAAAGGTGGTATTGCAAACGTTGTTGATGTATTGAAATATGGCGAGAGGCTGCATAAGAAGGGCTTGAACCTTCTTTCTTCTCCGGGTAATGATCTTGTTGCCACAACAGCACTGGGCGCCTCAGGATGTCATATCGTGTTGTTTACGACTGGTCGGGGAACACCGTTTGGAAGTTTTATTCCAACCTTGAAAATTGCTACGAATACTGAATTAGCAACGAAAAAACCTCACTGGATTGATTACAATGCCGGACCTTTAGCAGAGGATAAAACCTTTGATGAAGCTTTGGAAGAATTTGTAGATAAGATTCTAAGAGTTGCCAATGGTGAAAAAGCGCATCACGAAAAAAATGGATTCCGTGAGATTGCGATCTTTAAGACAGGAGTGACGCTATAAGATTTGAAGTTTGCTTCTAAGAACCCTCAATATAGTAGTGGCTATATTGAGGGTATTCTTTTTATAGGGAGATCAAACATAACTGCAGAGGGGGTTACTAATTCTTACTTTGTAAGCGACCTTTTGTATATTTAAAGTCTAAGCATTGAATGCGGAATAAAGTCCACTCCGATGGATAGATTAACCAGAGTTCGATAGGGAAATAACTTCCCGCTGCTGACAATACCTCTGAAATCAGTAAGTACATTTTAGCTCAGTTTCCTAACGTGATAGGTAAGCACCCCCCCATTATTACAAGTCTTTTAAAGCGAATCCTGAAGCGTCATTGATGAACGTCGAAAGGCCTTTAGGGTGGGGAACCTTGCATTTGCAACATTTCTAACCCCATTTGGAAACATTGGGTGACCCTGTGGGTCACAAATTAAGGGTATTTTTGAGCTTATTATAAACCTCAAGTTAATTTCTGGCTTTAACATGAAAAAGATCATACTCCTTTTTTGCCTTTTAATAGTACTTGCATCATGTAAGAAGGATAAGCAAGACAAAATAAATACCCTGACTGTTAGTCCAAGTCTGGTAACTTTTGCAGAGAATGGAGGAAGCTCAGACATTACCATTCAAACGGATGCCGTCTCATGGAGCATAAGCAATCCGGTTTCTGACTGGGTTAGTGTGTCTACTACGAGCGGAACTGGAAGCACCGCATTTGTTACAATTACAGTAAATTCCAGAACGCTGGTTGCCAGATCCGGCAAGCTCGTAATCACGGCAGGTAATTCAAAACCCGTAGAGATAGAGGTGAAGCAGGCTGCTTCGGGCCACCTTTATTCTATCACTACTGATCTGGCTGATATTAGCTTTGATAAAGCTGGCGGGCAGAAATCGTTAAAAATCACTACCGATGCCGCTAACTGGAATCTGACTGCGGGAAGTGCGGATTGGCTACAGCTTAGTCAGGTTACAGGCGCAAAAGGAAGCACCACTATTACAGTAACTGCTCTTGCAAACACGAGTAGCGCCAGAACGGGAGTTATAAGTTTAAGTGCTTCAGGTGCCGCTACCCTTGAGATTCCTGTTACACAGGACGGTACTTTATATCCAAGTTATAATACCTCTCCACTGCCGGCAGATGCGACCGGAATGAGCAGCAGTGCTTCTCAACTTGCGGCTAAAATTAAATTAGGCTGGAATATCGGTAATACAATGGAAGCCACCGGCGGTGAAACTGCATGGGGCAATCCACGTGTTACAGCACAATTAATTCAGCTGGTAAAACAAAGCGGTTTCAATGCCATACGTATTCCATGTTCGTGGAACCAGTATATGGAAAACAGTTCGACTGCTAAATTAAAGCTGGACTGGCTGAACAGGGTTAAGGAAGTTGTTCAGATGTGTGTGGATAATGATATGTACGTGCTTTTAAATATCCACTGGGATGGGGGATGGTTAGAGAATAACGTTAACCCTGATAAACAAGTGGCTAATAATGCCAAGCAAAAAGCTTTCTGGGAACAGATAGCAACCCATCTCAGAAATTTCGACGAGCATCTACTACTGGCCGGTACCAATGAACCCAATGTTGAAAATGCAACGCAAATGACGGTGCTCCAATCGTACCACCAAACTTTTGTTGATGCAGTTCGCTCCACTGGAGGGAGAAACAGTCACAGGGTATTAGTGGTACAAGGGCCCTCAACTGACGTAGAGAAAACCAACACGCTCATGTCAACGCTTCCCACAGATCAGATTCAGAATAAATTGATGGTCGAAGTTCACTATTACACTCCCTACCAGTTTACCTTGATGACTGCAGATGCAAGCTGGGGTAAAATGTTTTATTATTGGGGAAGTGGTTTTCATTCTACCACAGATACACAACGTAATGCAACCTGGGGCGAGGAGGCGACTGTAGATGCTATGATGGGGCTAATGAAAACGAAGTTTGTAGATAAAGGTATCCCTGTAATTCTGGGTGAATTTGCAGTTGGGCGCCGTACAACTTTAACCGGCGGTGACCTTACTCTCCATTTGGCATCAAGAGCCTACTACTTGAAATACGTAACCAAACAGGCAAAAGCCAATGGTGTTCTTCCTTTCTATTGGGATGCCGGAGGTATAGGTAATAATGGTTCAGGCTTATTTGATAGGAGTAAAAATACAGTATTTGATCAGCAGGCTCTGGATGCCTTGCTTGATGGAGCTAAGTAGTGTATAAGATTTGACAACTTTCTAAAAGTTGTCAAATCTAAATTTTACACCTTATATTTTAACCTTAACCACTATTTTCTTAATTACCCCCTCGCCAATCATCGGCGCATGCACATCCTCAGGAAAGAAGATTCCGAACTGATTGTCTGTTAACTGGAAATACATATCCGGAGTTTCGTCATAGAAAGTAACATCCTTTTCAGGATTGTATTCTGCTTTGAAATTTTGACATTTTGAAATGGGTTTCCAGCCAATAGTCTCTGTGCCGCTTATGCAAAGTTGAATATCAATTGCTTTTTGATGGCACTCAAATTTTTGAAGTGATTCGGCTACGGTTTTACCGCCCTTTGCACTCATGATAGCTTTTAGTCCATCTTGAATTTGATAAGTTCCATCTTCCAGGCTATCCAGGTTTTGGCTTTTTAACCATTCAAATGCCGGTGCAAAAAGTGGATGCAGGCTATTGTATTTTTCAGCGTTCTCTAAAGAATCTATAATCATTTTATTAAAATTTAATTGCTTAAAAAAAATCCGTCCCGCTAATATAGCAAGACGGATGCATTTTATATTCCCCTTCAGGGGGGCAGTAGCTTATCTCTGAACACGACCCGAAGCGTCACCTTTCATCAAGGTTGAGACTTCAGAAAGTGTAGCATGATTTAAATCGCCAGGAATAGTGTGCTTCAATGCAGAAGCTGCAACACCAAACTCAGCAGCTTCGCCCATTGGCAAACCAGTAACTAAACCGAAAATGAAACCAGAAGCGAATGAGTCGCCGGAACCAACACGGTCAACGATGCGAACTTCGTATTGTTTTGTGTGATAAAATTCCGTGCCATCATAAACTAATGCAGACCAACCGTTATCAGATGCACTATGACTTTCGCGTAAAGTTGAAGCGATATATTTAAAGTTGAATTTATCTTTCATTTGCTGAAAAACAGATCTGTATCCCTCAAGGTTTAATTCGCCTTTGGTAATATCAGTACCAGCGCTTTTGAATCCTAAAGTAGTTTCAGCATCTTCTTCGTTACCAATACAAACATCAACATACTGGCAAAGTTCTGTCATAACTTTTTGAGCTTTTTCTTTGCTCCAAAGTTTTTTACGATAGTTAAGGTCAATACTTGTTGTGATTCCTTTTGCTTTTGCCGCCTTTAAAGCATCTAAGGTAAGTGCGGCAGCTCTATCGCTTAAAGCTGGAGTGATACCGGTAGTATGGAACCAGTCGGCACCTTCTAAAATAGCATCCCAGTCAAATTCAGAAGCATCTACTTCCGCGATTGCAGCATCTGCACGGTCGTAAATAACCTGCGAAGCTCTTGCAGAAGCACCTGTTTCAAGAAAGTAGATCCCTAATCTTTTACCTCCTCTGGCAACAAACTGTGTATCTACACCGTAACGGCGCAAGTGGTTAATCGCCGATTGACCTATTGCATTATCAGGAACTTTGGAGACGAATACGCCATTTAAACCATAGTTTGTAACAGCAGCAGCAACATTCGCTTCACCACCACCATAAGTTACATCAAAGCTATCGCTCTGAACAAAACGCTCAAAACCGGGGGTTGATAAGCGTAACATGATTTCTCCAAGGGTAACTACTTTTTTTGACATCGTGTATATTATATTTTAAATCGGGTTGATAATTTTTTGATTTTGAATGGCAAAAATACATTAAAGTTAGAGAGTTAGTAATTTTACACTAAGAAAAACACGAAATTTTACCGGGAACGATTGCGTAAAAAATAAAGAAGGCTTCA
Organism: uncultured Pedobacter sp.; assembly: GCA_965650335.1. Taxonomy (GTDB): domain Bacteria; phylum Bacteroidota; class Bacteroidia; order Sphingobacteriales; family Sphingobacteriaceae; genus Paradesertivirga. The sequence continues at coordinate 4,447 of CBFGOI010000127.1, forward strand.
AATCCAATGTTCTTGTTTTTACCGTATAATTTCTAATTTAGCCAGAATTACATAAATTAAAATAATTAGAACTCATTTTTTTGACATGGATAAAAAAGCTGAACTATTAAAATTGGTTCCTGAACAAGGTGTTCTCCCTTTGTATTTTAATAAAGATACGCAGGTAAGTATTGACCTCTTAAGGGCATTATATAAAGCTGGTATAAAGACAGTAGAATACACTAACCGTGGGGAAGCGGCATTGAATAACTTCAAAGAAATGAAGAAAGTTTGCGACGCAGAACTAAAAGGAATGTATTTAGGGGTCGGAACGATCAAAGATGCAGCCTCTGCACAAGCGTTTATCGATGCTGGCGCAGATTATATTATTAGTCCGGGTTTAGTAGAAGATGCAGCGGAAGTTGCTGATAAAAACAACATGCTTTGGGTGCCTGGATGTATGACACCCACCGAAATTATCAGAGCGGAGAAATTAGGAGCTAAATTTGTGAAATTGTTTCCCGGCAATATTTTAGGGCCATCTTTTCTTTCGGGAATTAAAGCATTATTTCCTGACTTGTTATTTATGCCTACTGGAGGTGTTGATACGACGAAAGAAAATATCTCAGCTTGGTTTAAAGCAGGAGTTTGCGCAGTAGGTATGGGAAGTAATTTAGTTAGCAAAGATGTTATGGATAATCGGCAATACGATTTGCTTACTGAAAACACCATTAAAGTATTAGAATTAGTTAAATCTTGCAGATAATTTAAAAAACCAAAAATGAACCTCGAAAAAATAGGAAAATACAGGTGGACCATATGCGGCCTGTTGTTCTTTGCCACCACTATTAATTATCTTGACAGACAAGTATTAAGTTTATTACAACCCCTGTTGGCGGAAGAATTTGGATGGTCAAATACCGACTATGCTAATATTGCAGCAGCTTTTCAATTAGTTTACGCAGTTTCCATGCTTTTTGCGGGCCGCTTAATCGATCGTTTGGGCACAAAAAGAGGTTTTGCTTTAGCTTTAATTATATGGTCTATAGGTGCAATCATTCATGCCTACGCAGAAACTATTGGTACCTTGTTTACGCCATTAGCTAGTATGCTGGGTTTTGCAACTGTATCTGTATCGGTACTGGGTTTCATGGTTTCGAGAGCTGTTTTGGCCTTTGGTGAATCCGGAAACTTTCCTGCTGCTATTAAAGCCACCGCTGAGTATTTTCCGAAAAAAGAGCGTTCTTTTGCTACCGGGATATTTAACTCGGGCTCTAATGTTGGAGCAATTTTAGCTCCGCTTACAGTTCCCTGGATTGCTGCTAACTGGGGGTGGGGAACAACCTTCGAAATTGTAGGAGCAATAGGTCTGGTTTGGCTGGTTTTCTGGTTTATATTTTATGAGATTCCTTCGAAGCAAAAACGTTTAAGCAAGGCCGAATACGACTATATTCATAGCGATGTTGAGCCCGTTCTTGAATCAGATTCAACAGTAGCCGCCGAAAAAGTATCATGGTTTAAATTACTTGGATTTAAACAAACCTGGTCGTTTGCTTTTGGAAAGTTTATGACTGACGGTGTGTGGTGGTTCTTTTTATTCTGGCTGCCGGCATATTTGAAAGCGCAATATGGAATGGTAGGGACGCAAATTATGTTACCTATTGCCGTGCTTTATAGTATGACGATGTTTGGAAGTATTGGTGGTGGTTATTTCCCGACCTATTTTATTAACAAAGGATATAAGCCATACGACGGAAGAATGAGAGCGATGTTTGTTATCGCTTTAATTCCTTTAGTTGTTTTGGCAGCGCAGCCACTGGGTCATATCAGTTTTTGGTTCCCGGTAATTCTAATCGGAATTGGCGCTTCGGCCCACCAGGCCTGGTCTGCTAATATATTCACCACCGTATCAGATATGTTTCCTAAAAAGAGTGTTGCCTCGGTTACCGGTATCGGCGGTATGGCTGGCGGTATTGGCGGGGTTGCAATGACTAAATTGGGCGGTTTTATTTTTGATAAATATCAAGCCTTAGGTGAAATAGAAACAGGATATACCATCATGTTTGCAATTTGTGCCGTGGCATATGTTATCGCCTGGGCGGTAATGAAAGCGTTGGTACCTAAAATGAAGGCAGTAGAAATTTAAGTCTTATTCAGATAAATTAATGCTCCAAAAGGCCGTTTCATTATGTGAGACGGCCTTTTGGTTTTAGCGCCAGGGTCAACTGGAAGGTGGAAAATCAATTTTTATATGAAGAAAGTAATTTTAATTCTCTTCATTTTGACATAAGAATGCTTTAACGCACAATAAAGCTTTCGATCAAAATTGTATGTTTGTGGGCTTTTTGTAGGCAAGCGTTTGCGGGCATTATAAGCCGTAAACTTTTACAGATGTACTACAGATAGTATGCGTTATTTACTAAACAATTAAGATTTGGAAACTACTTTAAACTTAGAATCAATTTTCGTAGAGGAAAACCAGATTCCCCAAGAATTCCTGATAGACGAAGTGCATCAGAGAGAGTTTTTGAGTAACGGAGAAATGAAACCCTGGAATGGTGATGTTCATTCCGTTTATTCTCCGGTTTGTGTGCAAACGCCCGAAGGCCTCAAGCGAAAGCTTATTGGAACGTATCCTGTTTGTACACAAAAGGAAGCAATTGAATCCTTAGATGCAGCAGTAGCAGCTTACAATAATGGTCGCGGAGCCTGGCCAACTATGGGTGTTCAGGAAAGAATAACCTGCGTGGAGAATTTTACGCATAAAATGATCGCCCAAAAGGATATTGTGGTTAAGCTTATTATGTGGGAAATCGGGAAATCCTACGCCGATTCTATCAAAGAATTTGATCGTACGGTTGAGTATATTTATGCAACTATCGATGCTTTGAAAGACATCGATCGTGATTCGTCGCGTTTTCAGATAGAGCAGGGAATTGTTGCTCAGGTTCGCCGTTCTCCCCTTGGAGTGGTATTATGTATGGGGCCTTTTAATTATCCGTTAAACGAAACCTTCACTACTTTAATACCCGCTCTTATTATGGGTAATACGATCATGTTTAAACCACCTAAGCATGGAACCTTATTATTTTATCCTTTGCTTGAGGCGTTTAAGGAATGCTTCCCGAAAGGGGTAGTTAACACAATTTATGGTCGCGGGCATAATATCGTTCCCGTGTTAATGCAGTCTGGGAAAATTAATGTCTTAACATTGATCGGATCAAGCAAGGTTGCAGATGAATTGAAAAAAATGCATCCTAAGGTTAACAGATTGCGGGCAATTTTAGGTTTGGATGCTAAGAACGCTGCTATAATCACCCAAAATGCAGATATCAAATTAGCAGTAAGCGAAACGGTTCTTGGTTCGTTATCATTTAACGGTCAGCGTTGCACAGCACTTAAAATCATCTTTGTTCACAAAGATATTGTGGACGAATTCTTAAGTCAGCTAACCACAGAAGTTGAAAAGTTGAAATTTGGTATGCCATGGGAAAAGGGCGTTGCTTTAACTCCGCTTCCAGAGCCACATAAACCAGCCTATTTGAAAGAGTGTATCGACGATGCAATTGCAAAGGGTGCACGTGTAGTAAATGAAAATGGGGGTGAAACAAGCGAATCATTCGTTTATCCTGCGATTGTTTATCCGGTAAATAAGGACATGAAGTTGTATCGCGAAGAACAATTTGGTCCGGTAATACCTGTAATTGCTTTCGATGATGTGGAAGAACCAATTCAATATCTGATCGAATCCACTCACGGACAACAGGTGAGTGTGTTCAGTAATGATGCAGATGAAGTGGCATCCTTAATTGACCCATTAGTAAATCAAGTCAGCAGGGTAAATATTAATTGCCAGTGCCAACGCGGACCCGATGTTTTTCCCTTTACAGGAAGAAAGGATAGTGCCGAAGGAACTTTATCTGTGGTAGATGCTTTGCGATCATTTTCAATACGCTCTTTAGTGGCTACAAAGCTTAATGAGAATAACAAACATCTTATTAATGAAATTGTAAGTGCCGATAATTCCAACTTTTTGAGCACCAAATATATCTTCTAGTTATCAACATTATTTTTTACAGAGCCTTCCCCATCCGGAAGGCTTTTTTTATGGCCTAAAATTGTGTGTAATGCTTTTTTTACAAAGATGTTTTATACTTTATCTGCGAACCATAACACTACAGGTTGCCAATTTTTATCAGAAGTCCTAGGTTAGCTAATATAAACCTGCTTCTTGTGCCAAACCAATTGCTGACAGAAGCTGCTGCATACTATCGAGAAAACAAAATAACCAATAAATAACATATGGAAATTTCTACTTTAAACATGAAGCGTAATTTGTTGCTTTTAATGGCCATTTTATGTCTTGGCTTTCAAACAGCCGTATCACAAACACTTGCTTTTCCGGATGCCCAGGGATTTGGGCGTTTTGCCATGGGGGCCCGGGCTGCAGCTACAAGAGAGGTATATATTGTCAGTAATCTAAACGACAGTGGTGCCGGGTCTTTCAGGGATGCAGTGAGTAAGCCAGGAAGAATTGTTGTATTTACGGTGGGTGGAATTGTAAGGCTGGTTTCTGATATTGTGGTCTCTCCGAATGTTACCATTGCTGCACAAACCGCTCCGGGAGATGGAATCGTTTTCTTTAACAAGCGGGTAACTTTTACAGGAGCTGATAATACCATCTGCCGATACTTACGTGTAAGACTGGGTGCTACAAACAATTCGGGTAATGATGCCTCAGGACTCGCTCATGGATCAAATATCATTTTTGATCACATGTCTGTAACCTGGGGAATGGACGAAAATTTCTCCATTAACTGGGATAGCAAAGGAAGTGCACCCGACAATATTACTATCCAGAATTCAATTATAGGACAGGCTCTTCATAGAGAAAATCACTCCGCAGGCGGTTTAATTCAAACTCCTGATGGGGGAAAGGTTAGTTTGATCCAAAATTTATATATCAGTAATAAAACCCGTAATCCAAAGGTAAAAGGAGTAAATGAGTTTGTGAACAACGTTGTTTACAATTGGGGAAATGGCAATCGATTAGGAGATAATCTAGATTACGGCTGGTCTGGAGATGCCTATATTATGGGAGGTTCTTCAGGTGTATCAGAAGTAAATATCATTAATAATTACTTTGTTGGCGGCCCTTTAACCCCACCTAGTAAAACAACGCCCTTTTCCCGCGGAACGGGAACATTTAATGTGTATGGTTCTGGAAACTTTTTTGACAATAACAGGGATGGTGTTTTAGATGGTTCAGAAGTTCCTTTCGACTCAATTGGTTATCCTGGAATTAGCGGTGATGCATTTAAAACTCAGCCATTTGCGTATCCAGCTGCAAACCCGGCACTATCGGCTCTGGATGCCTATCAGTATATAATCAATAATGGGGGTTCTAATTATCCCCGCCGCGATCCGGTGGATGCTCTTATGATTGATGAAGTAGTGTCAAGAGGCACAAAAGGATATTATGTGTACAGAGAATCAGATCTTCCTTTATCAAACGGCGGTTTGGGCGACGTATTTAATGCCCCGGCGCCATCTGATACCGACAAGGATGGTATGCCAGATGTCTGGGAAGATAGTAACGGATTAAATAAAAATGATAAAACGGATGCTGTGGCGTTTAGCTCAACATCTCCTGAATACTTAAACATCGAGGTGTATGTAAACTCTTTAACCAGTACAATCCCTCCTGCATTTGTAAAACCTCCTTCATCGGTAACTTTGACCGCTACATCTCAGGATACACCCTTGCCAAACAGTACTGTTGTTGTTAAATGGAAAGATAATTCTGATGATGAAGTGAATTTTGTTCTTGAGCGCTCTGCTGATGGCACATCATTTACAGACATTGCACATCCTGCCGCTGATGCGGTAAGTTATACTGATAATAGTGGACTGTTGCCAAATAAAACCTATTACTATCGACTGAAAGCAGTTAGCAGTACAGATGTTTCTGCATATAGTGTAGTTGCATCTGTATTAACACCACAAATCACTTCCGCACCTTCGGTGCCCGCTAATCCTTCCCCTGCAAATGGTTACCAGTATGCTTCACTAACATCTGGTAAGCTTACTTTAAAATGGACAGGAAGCAGCAATACAGTTACGTATTCGATTTATTTGGGAACAGACACTGCCAGCCTGGTAAAACAAGCCGACATTGCGTATGCCGCTGCACCTTCCTATCAGGTAAGTAACCTCGCATATAATACTACCTACTTTTGGCGGATCGATGCGGTTAATTCCAAAGGCACTACAACTGGTACGCCTTGGTCGTTCAAAACGGAAAGAATCATTCCAACCGGAATAGTGGGTTATTATGCCTTTGACGAAACCGCTGAGGAAGGGAATAAAGTAATTGATTCTACCGCTTATGCTAATACAGGCTTTTTAGGCATCGACGGCGATAACAGCAGTGTGCGTGTTACAGGGAAACTTAAAAACGGACTTGATTTCGCGACAGCCGACCCAAGTATTTATGTGGTTAATATTCCAAATAAAGATCAACTCTTTCTGGATAAAAGTTCTTTTTCCATTTCATTCTGGATGAAGGCTCCTGCTGCGTTGCTGCCTCCCGATAATAATACCAGTTCTTATTTGTTGTGTAAAGGATCCATCACCAGAAATGCAACAACGGGCGCAACGGGTAAGCGAATGGACATTGAGTTCAAAAACAAGCAATTTAGGTTTGCTCTTGACGATGATAATGACGCAGGTGGTGGTGGAAAGGATGAGTTGTCGACAGACGGCACACCTTTCTTTACCAATTCTTGGGTACATGTGGTGGTGATCAGAGATGTGGCGGCAAAAAAAATGTTATTATACAGAAATGGCTCTCTGGTAAAAACAATAAGTATTGCCAAATCTAATTCCGGTATAGGTGAGGCGAGTGCCTTGGTTCTTGGAAATATTGGTGAACTTGAGTTTTTGGCTTCCACAAACAAACCAGCTCCTTACAAAGGGATGTTGGATGAAGTTAGGATTTACAATTACGTTTTGCCAGCATCTGAAGTCACAGCACTTTCTAGCGTAAAAAACACTCAAACCATCACTTTTAACAGCCTTCCGGCGAAAGTTCTCGGTCAGCCGGATTTTGGCGTGTCGGCTACTGCAAGTTCTGGATTAGCTGTCTCTTTCAACAGTTCCGACACCAGTGTAGCGACAATTTCTAATGGAATAGTTCACATTGCGGGTGTTGGTAGCACCACAATAACAGCCTCGCAGAACGGGAATTCTATGTATAATGCTGCGGCGCCTGTTAGTCAGCTCTTAACGGTTGTGCCGGATACTATTCCCCCAACAGTTCCTGGAGATTTAGCTGCAACGGCTACAGATTCAACAGCTACCTTGAACTGGACAGCTTCGACAGATTTTATCGGTGTAACCGGATATAAGATCTATAAAGATGGCGTATTAGCCGGTACAAGCACCACAACAAGCTTTACAGTGACTGGCTTGAGTTCATCTGTTACGTATGCCTTTACAGTTGTTGCCACAGATAATGCAGGCAATGTTTCAGATCCGGCAAGTATTTCGGTAACCACTCCGGATACTCAGGCACCCAGTGTTCCTCAGAATCTTGCTGCCAATAAAACCACGGCACATCAGGTAAGTTTAAGCTGGACAGCTTCAACAG
>CBFGOI010000128.1:0-12063 GCA_965650335.1 uncultured Pedobacter sp.
TCAAAGCCCCCAACTCGCTTTGCCGGTCAGAGGCTAATGCGTTGCTTTTGTTCAGTTTTTGGGTATCTGAATAAGCCCGCCTTTCCTTGTTAGTTAACTGTTTTCCCGGTGTCGCTTGAGCTTGGTACCAAACAAAGCTTACTCCAAAGAATAACAATGCAGTTTTTCGCGTTAAGTTCATATTTAATAAAAAGTCAATAGTTAGCAAATGAAATGAGTATTGTTAGAATTTAATTTCCCCTTATTTCTAAAAACAATTTTAGGTATACATTGATAGAACAATAGGGGGATAATCAAGAAATAGAAGGGGACAAATTCAAGAAATACACCTCGAAATGCCAATAGAGAATGTTTTTACACTAAAAACCCATTGATCTGAAAGACATTGTTGAACAGTCGAAAAATAAATTTTCAGACGGTGGGGAGCGACATTGAAATTTTAAACAGATCGTTCTTCAATAAGAACTTCCTTAAAAGGTTAATCTGATATTAAAGCTTTGAAGAACAATCTTCATTTAGAAAAAAAATTTGGGCGTCATATCATCACTGATTCAGTTTTTTTTATTTAATGTGTAAGATCTATTAAATGAGTTCCGATATTTTTTGATGTACTCAGATGGCTTCATTCCAAACAACTTACTAAACTGCTCGCGGAAGTATTTGATATCATTAAATCCGGCCTGGAAAGCTCCTTCGTTCACGTTACAATTGGAGTTAATGAAGAGGCCTGCGGCTTTTCTCAAACGGATGAACCGGATGAATTCGTTGACAGAACGCCCAGAAATGGACTTTACCTTTTTATACAGCGCCGAGTGACTCATCCCAACTTCATCGGCTAAAATTTGAATGTTAAAATTTGGATTATCGAGATGCTTCTCGGTTATAGTAATACACTTCTCTAAAAATTCTTTGTATTCAGGAGACACTTTTGAATCATCCGACTTAAAGGTGATCTGGTTGTAAAAGAAACGCTGAAGGTTGTTTTTGCTCTTTAATAAATTGGCAACCCGGGCAATTAATATATCCTTATTAAAAGGCTTGGTAATATAATCATCAGCGCCCCCTTCTATCCCCTTTAGTTTAATTTCAGCGGACGAACTGGATGTCAAAAGAATAACCGGAATATGACTTATCGAGGGATCTTCTTTAATTTTTGAACAAAGTTCAACTCCGCTCATTTCGCCCATTACAACATCGGTAATGATTATGTCAGGTAAGTTCTTCCTGACAAGCTCATACCCCTTTTCACCTGAATTAGCTTCGTATATAATATAAAGAGATTGAAAAATACGTTTTACATAATTGCGAATTTCGTCATTGTCATCAATGATTAACATGGATGATTTCTCTGATATCAATTCAATATTAGAATCTTCATATTCATCAGTTTGTTGTACCTCAGAAATAGTATCTTCTATTAGTTCATCCATAAGCACGGGTGTTTCACCTACACTTTCAAAGATAACCCTGGGATCAAAGTGATCCTTGCCTAGTAGTAGTTCTACAGTAAATTCGGTACCCTCTCCCTTTTTGCTATGGTAAGAAACCGTACCTGAATGGCCTTCGATAAATTTTTTCACAAGGTATAAACCTATTCCGAAGCCGGTCCTACTATCTTTGTCCGAAACCTGGTAAAACTTATCAAACAAACGAGCACCTTCTTCTTCCGAAATCCCCGTACCGCTATCGCTAATAATTACCTGAACTGACGAGCTAGTTTCTGAAAGAGTAAACGTTATGGTTCCACCAGCAGATGTATATTTAAATGCATTCGAGATCAAATTGAACAAAGCAATTTCTATTTTTTCTTTATCTGCAAAAATTTCTATTTCTTCCCTATCACAAACAAAATCAAAGTTTAAGTTCTTTAACTTCGCCTGTTGGATAAAGCACAGGTAAACCTCTTTACAGAAAGTTACCATATTAAAACTGGTCACTTTTAAATCATCTGCATCTGATTTACGGAAATGCAATAGCTGATCAACAAGGCTCAACAACCGTCGCGCATTACGATAAACCACGGTCAGCTCTTTAGAATCTATTTGACTGTTTTTACTGTTTAAAAACTCCTGTATCGGACTGATAATTAATGTTAAAGGAGTTCTGAATTCGTGAGAAATATGTGTAAAAAAAGATAACTTCTTTTCATTCAGCTCCATTTCTTGCTCTACTTTCATATTTGCAAGTTGAACCTGATGTTTTAAGCGCCCCTGACTTCTTTGATATAAAGTATATCTGTGAATTGCCATTAAAGCTAAGGCCAAATAACCAAGGTAAGCCCACCAGGTACGCCACCAAGGAGGCAGGATAATGAGCTTTAATACTTTTTCGTTATCGACCCACGCCCCTTCAGCATTGGTCGATTTAATTTTTAAAAAGTATGTTCCCTCTCTTAGTTTTGAATAGTTTGCAATTCTCGATTTTCCGGCATTATTCCAACTATTATCCCAGCCTTCCAGAAAATAGGAGTATGAAATTTTTTGAGCGCCTGAATAATCCAAAGCAGCAAAATCCACAGAGATGACAGCCTTATCATAAGGAAGCTCGAGAGTTCGTAGCGCATAAACACTTTGCTTTTCTACAAATGAACTGTCCAGTTCATAAGGTATATTATTGATCCGAAGGCCTGTTATAAATATTTTTGGCACCGTCGTATAAGGTTTAATACTTTCGGGATGAAAAATATTAAAACCCTTTATTCCTCCAAACAAGAACTCCCCGCTGCTTAACGCCAAAGCTGCGTTGTAGTTAAACTGGTTACTTTGCAAACCATCAGACTCATAAAAGTTCTTAAATTCTTTTGTATCAGGATTTAACAATGACAGACCATTGAAGGTGCTTAACCAAAGGTTCCCTCTTTTATCTTCCAGAATATTAAGAATAGAATTACTAGGCAGTCCATCGTTTTCTGAGTACTCTTTAAAAACACCTGTCCTTTTGTTCAATAATAACAGGCCGCCCCCTTCCGTTCCCACCCAAAAACGACCTTTTTCATCCTCATAAATAGCGCGTACCGGGTATCCTATTTCAAAAGCTCTATGCTTTTTTAACTTTCTGTCAACCAGTATTAATTGATTGAAGGTACCTGCCCAGAGTGCTCCACTTCTATCTTCAGCAACAGTTATAACATCACGTAAGGATGAATCAAAAAGCTCGAATTTGTTATCTTCTCTGTTTAATACATAGAATCCTCCATTAGTACATGCTCCTGCCCAGACATTTTTTTGACGGTCTTCGTATAAGCTCCATACATTTCGTTCATAATAATTAAAGTCGGAATTTAAACAGGGATAGGGTACAAAGGAATTTGTTGAAGGATTAAATTTATTAATTCCACCGCCATAAGTTGCTATCCAAACTTGATTCTGCGAATCACGAATAATTCGGCTGATATTGTTATTGCTGAGAGAACTCGGATCTCCGGATATATGTCTATAGTTACGAAAAAGATTATTTTTTCGGTCCCAATAACTAATTCCAGCCCCATCGGTACCGATCCATAAATCACCTTTATTGCCTTCACAAAAGGAAAGGATAAAATCATTAATCAAGCTGTTTTTATTAAAAGGAACATTGCTTATTGTAGTGAATGCGTTTTTCCTGGTGTCCCAGACATTAATCCCCCCTCTTAAAGTTCCAATCCAGATACGGTTGTCTCTATCTTCAAAAACAGCATCAACCGCTCCACTTTTTAAAGCTCCTTTTTCCTGACCCGGAAGAATGTAACTAATTTGAGAGGTCTTGTTATTTACAATGGTAATTCCGCCCCCATCGGTAGAAACCCAGATATTTCCTTTACTATCCAGACTAAGCTTATGAATAAAATCATTAGATAAAGAACCTTTTCCTTCATGGAATTCTTTTACGGAATTATCCTTTTCATTGTATCTGTAAAGGCCACTTTCTGTGCCTATCCATATATTACCGTCGTTATCCGCTAAGATACATTTAGCACCCCTAATAAAGTCTGTTACCAGTTTTAACTGCTTCGTTTGTTTATCATATTTCGCGAGACCTTCACCCTGAATGAATACCCAGATCTGTTTCCTCTTATCAATATCAATGTCCTGAGCGTGGTATTCACTCCGCGTCGTTTTATTATTATATAAGATGGGAGTAGCTATCCTGGCATTCTTCTTAAAAATAAACAATCCCTTGCCGCCAGTGGCAATAAACATGTTTCCATAACTGTCGGTCTCCAAATCGTTGACAGCAGCGGTAAGTTTTTCTACATTGGAACGCGGATACGCGATATAGTTGATAGAAGAGAACTTTCCTGTTGTATTATTATAAATGGACACTCCTCCTTTGGTTCCCGTCCATATGTCGCCCCTAAAGTCCTCATGAATGGTTACAATCCAATTGTGAACTAAGGATGACTGATCTTTGAGACGATTTTTAAAAACTTTAAAATTATATCCATCATACCGGTTTAACCCTTCGTAAGTACCAAACCACATGAAACCGTAACTATCCTGATATATGGTGGTAACAGCATTATTGGAAAGCCCCTGCTCTATCCCGAGATATTCTAAGTATGGGTTATTGACAGCTATACAGGAAAGATTCCAGGCAAAAAACACCCAGATAAACATTATAAATCGCTTCATTCCCCTAAATATCACTACTGGTTTACACTACTAAAGTAATAATTATTTTACACGAATGTTGTCTTAAGCAATGTTTTCGAGCCAGCAGTTTAAAAAAAGGTTGGAAACTGGGTATCATGGAAATTTTTGATAAACCCTTACGTAATCAATCTCAAATCTCCGTGGAAACGGCGTTTTAGAAACATCACCACCATTATCGCCACCCAGAGCAAAATTGAGCAGTATATAATGTGGTCCTAAAAAAGGGTTAATATTAGAGCCATCATCATTTAGCAAAGCTTTCATGTCTACTTTATTAAGTAATTCATCATCTACGTATAAGCCTATACTTACTTCATCCCAATCCATACGCCATGTATGAAATTTATCTGCCCATTGTGGATCATTAAAGTCCCTCAGTGATTTTGTTTTACTAAACCATTTCGCTTGGAAAGGAGCTTTGGTTCCGACCGCAATATTTGCTAGAATTTTATCCTGATAAAATTCCATAATATCAATTTCTCCGTTTGAAGGCCATTCACCTTTTACCCCTAACGTCCAGAATGCAGGCCATAGACCCGGCGCTGCATCTATCTTAGCTCGCATGATGAATCTGCCATACTTCCAGCTATGCAATCCTCTTGTGTTTAAACTGGCAGCGGTATATTCGATATTTGGCCGGCTGGCCTTCCAATCCGAACTTTGAGCATTGTACAAAGGGTTTAAACGATCTTCTTTACGGGCTTCTATGATCAATTTACCATCTTCACACCATGCGTTTTGGGGTTGATACCACTGCAGCTCATTATTTCTTACAAAACCGTGTTCGTATTTCCAGTTTGCAGAGTCGGGCCTTCCCTCAATAGCAAATTCATCGGCCCACACCAACTTATATTTTTGAGCATGGAGCACCCTTTGTGCTTTCACCGTCAATGTCAGTGTCATCAGGAAAGCTACGACTACATAATTCCGTTTTCGTAACATATATTTAAATGTCTATCCACATTACAAATAGAAATTAAAGAAAGGTTTTTATTGGGGGGCAAACTCGGCTGAAATGAGGTGAAATTAGGATTTCACAAAAAAGCCAAGGCCAAGTACGTCTCAAAAAAAGAGACATAGAAAACTGAGAGGGGCAAAAAACAGCTGAAATGGATGAGGGTTATATGTTATTTAAACTTACTATTCGTTCGCTTATATTGAAAGACACCTAATATCTAATAGTCTTGCTAGCTCCATTTACAAAAGAAACACTTACTTTATTGTCTCTATCTGAATACTTTAGTTTCTTAACCGGAACCAACTCATCTTTAGCCCACATTTCTCCGGTTTTTTTCCAGAGCATCAGCGTTGCACAAACTCCACGTTCCTTTTTGTCATCAGCTGAAAAGCTATTCGATAGATTTATAACCGAACTCCTTTCATTAACCGGATTCAGGTTGTGCGTATCCAAAGTTTCGATATTAGCCCAACCCGAAAGCCGAACCATTGCAAGCTGATAAACTCCATTGTCAATAATTTGAACATCTTTGCCCTTTACCTTTAATTTTCGCTTTTTAATAGCTCCATTAGCTTGTGCTAAAGCATAATGTCCTAAACGGAACTCAGCCGCTCCAGTACGCGGCATTCTATCGATTCTTAGTATTCCGTTGGGTAGAGGAACTTCGGCAAGATTCATCTTGATACGTTCATCAGAAGCTAAAACAGCATCCCGATAATATACTCCGTCTTCAAATTTCTTAAAAGTGAACATTCTGAGGGCCTCCCACTCCGATTTCTGATTTTTGAAAGCGTAGTTCATTGCCACTTCGCCGTTCTTGCCATCAGCCTGCCACGGGAATGCACTATTGTACGACAGACGGTTATAATTTTCAGTTCCCTGATAATACCCGACAGTTTTGCTATTGCACCAGGCCCTTATTTCGGAGGCGCCAATGCCAGGGTAATCTGTTATCAATATTTTTGAACCTTCTGAGAATTTGTTATATACTCCGCTCTTTTTGAATTCATTTTCCCACGGACCTTCATTTTCTTTAGCTGACCAAAACGAGCTCTTTGCAGGAACGAGCAATCCCAGGAAAAACTTTCCCATCCAAAACACGCTTCCTCTGCAGCTGTAAGGCTGAACAGCCGGCTCAAATGCCCCATAGAACCCAAGAGTCGGGATCTTATCCTGCATCAGATCGGGATTTTGTAAAAACTGGAGCAGAGTTCCTGAAGCAATTCGGCGCATCCAGCCATAATTGATAGTCTCATCTTCTGTAAATCCCATTAAGGGAAAAGGTACTGCCGCCCCTATGCGGTATGTTATACTGCGCCCCCACATGATCATTTCGCCATTTCGGGCAAACATATAAGGATAATTTCCCTGTAGATCTTTAAAATTGGACGCAAACTTCTTCGAATATTCAGGATAATACTTTTTGCCGAAAAACTCTGACCATAAAGTTCCATACATCTGGAAAGCCCACATGCTATAATAATCATAATAAGGGCTGTCATTATACCAGCCATCACCATCGTACTGGGCCAGCGACTTCTCAACAAGATCTGTTAACATTGCTTCATTAACTGTATATCCCTGGCTTTTATAAAAACTGAGAATTAAAATATTGAAGAAACGCCAGTTCATTGCGATAGTTGGGCCGTCTCCATAGCTCAGCATAGTTTCGGATAATGCTTTCTTCACATCTTTTGACTGTGGATCCCAGAATATTTCGGGTGCTGCAAACAGAGAAACAGCCAATCCGCCAAATTCAACTAAAATTTGACTCGGGCCGCCATCTTTTGCCCTGGGCTTGATATATGTATCGCTGGAGGGATCAACTAATTTGGCCAATTGGTGTCGATAATAGTCTCCTACAGGTATATTGTTAATGGTTAATAAAGGATCCTCTTTCAGCAGAGGCGCAGCAATGAACATAGTACGGCACAATCCTTCCAGTTTTTCTGTAGAGTTTGGTTTTCCGTCTTGCGGATAGCTTTTGCCCGGCTGTTTAGGAAACTTCATCGGATCATCCAGCTTCTGCACATAACTGAAGGCTCCACTCAGAAGATACAGTGCAGCTTCCTTCCAGTGCTTCCTGCTAAGGCCGGTTTTCGGACTGAGTGTAAAATCCGGACTATTAATTTTGAAAATCTGCTTTCCGTCTATTTCCTTTTTTAAGGCGGCCACACTGTCAGCACTTATAACCTGTGCATCTGTAGAACTGCTTAAAAACATTGAAAAAGCAAGTAAACTAAGCTTATAAATGGTTTTCATATTGATATCAGTTCTTTTTGTACCAAGAAGCAAATATTATACAGGAACAAACTCCAACCAATGAGTTTGTTTAAAAAAATTGGCTTTATTTAAGATCCAAAGCATGATCTGCCGGAACATCCTGCCCCGACCAAATTTTCACACTTGTCCATGGTTCTGGCGCTGATGACCAAAATTCATCAGTATCTGCAAGTCCAAGCGGAAGAAATACATTCGCACAAAGATATAGGCTCCCGGTAGTAATGTAAAATTCTCCTAAACTGGGCTGATTACCATACAGGCCTATCGTTAGCCAACCATCTTTTGTAAAAGTAGCAGGCGCTTCCAGAGTCTTTTTTATAACAGCAGTTAATGCTCCTCTTACTTGTGCTGGTTTTAGCGAGCCCGGTAAACTTTTCCTCAGGGCTACATCTCCTAAATGATGAAATACTCCAGCCCGGTAAGTAATTGATCGGCCACTGGCCGGATAGGACCCATCCGTATGAATTAATCTCTCTAAAATTTCAGCATAACGCTTATTGATTTTTTCCAGCTGGGGTGCGTACCAATTATAGGTTTTTTGTTTGCTGTTGATTACTTCTAATATTGTAGCAAGATAAGGCTGAATAACGATGCTATTGTAATAGTCATACGAGAAATTCATTCCGTCAGAGTACATTCCGTCTCCGGTATACCAATGGTTAGCAAATTCTCTAACAGCAAACTCTATTCTTACTTTGTCATATTCTAGATCATATCTACAAAAAAATGCTTCAATCATTCCAGAAAACAAGATCCAATTGGTGTATACAGGAATGGTGTTGCGTGTTTTTTTAAACGCATCAACCACTTGCTGCTGCACCTTTTTATCCGAATGCTCCCACAGCCATGGGCATCTTATTAGGCCCAGGGCAACAAAAGAGGCATCAACCAAAGGCTGACCGCCGTCCCATCTCAGGTAATCTTTTGAATTTGGGTTTACCGAATTTGCTAAACCTTTTAAGGCCCATTCGCGATATTGATTTCTCAAGGCTATTTCCTGCTTTGTTCCTCCCTCCAGATTTAGCCAGGGTGCAATACCGCTCAAGGTCCGACCGAATGCCTCGAGATAAGCAACCTGCGCCCGTGACTCCGGATTGTCGATTTTTTTTGATAAGACAACAGGCATCTTTTCTTTCAACTGCTCTGCTGCAATATTGGAAAGCACTGGCCGGGCTACTTTATCTAAATAGCTCAGCCATTCTTTCCTGTCCTTTGTTGCTGTCTTTTTTTCCTGCGCCGCGGCAATAGTAACACAAATAAAACCGACAATAACTGAGACTAATAATTTGTTCATCAATCTATTAATTTAATGACATAACTGTAAGAAAACTTTTTATCCAACAAGCGGTATTGATCGTGAGGCAAAGCACCCCAGCTGTTATCTCCTCCAACGCCACGTTGTTTTAAATCGATGTTAAGAAACACTCCATTACGGGGCTTTACATCAATCGGATGCTGCTGTTTTTTTGTTAAACCAGGATCCAGATCCTCAGTTTTATTGGTTAAAGCACTAAAGCAAATTGGCTGCAAGCCTTCTATTCGTAGCCCTTTTCCTTCGGCATTTGTTAAACTTAACCAACGCACATCTGTTTTATAGCCATTCTCCTGCGGACGAATATAACTCAAAGTAGCTTGGTTTTGAACCTGATCATTGTATAAACCCACAAAAGAAGCTGTGTTTCTATCACTGTAATTCTCCCATGGACCGCGGCCATAATAGCTTAAATTTGATAAATTAGCTGGCAGTTCCATACGCATCCCAAATCGTGGTAGTTCCGGCAAATTCCTTCCGGTCATATCCATGCTTCCAGTAACCTGTATGGCACCATCATTCTGAATCAGATATTCCACAGTGTAAGGTACATTAATTCCTGTTAATTCGTATTCAACCTTTATCGGAAGGCCTGCTCCCGATTGATCACCTACCGTTACATTTTTCACCGCCTTATCAACATGTGCGGTACGCCATATTCCCAGGTTTACCTGCATTCCATTACCGAAATCGTTATCGGTAGGTGCTCTCCAGAAGTAAGGTTCAGGGAATTGCAAAATTACCCGTGAAGCATTTTTAGCCGTGTACTGAATAATTCTGCCTGTGCGTGTGTCAAATTCTCCCGAAATATCTCCCGAACTGAACTTCAAATTGCCATTTTCCTTAGACACTTGAAGCTTAGCTCCGGCAGAAGATTTTTGAACAAAGTAATCTCCCGCTTCCTTAAACTGCTCACGTGCTATTTCGTGACCTGCCGGAACTAATTCAGTCGCAGTTTTTGTGTAGGCAAAAACATTTAGAAAATACTCGCTGCCTGCTACCGATTTAATTAAAGGAATTTTCAACTTTACCTCTTTTTGCTGATGCGGGGCTAGACTTACAGAAAACGGGCCTTCCTTGATCTTCTCTCCGTTTCTATATAATTCCCATTTAAAATTAAATTGATCCAGGTTGGTAAAATCGAAAAGATTATGAATCAATACCGTCTCTGAACGAGGATCTTTCTCTGTAAACAGGATATTTTGGTATACTTTCTTCACTTCATACAATCCCGGATGCGGAGTTCTGTCTGCTGCCACTAAACCATTCGCGCAGAAGTTCTCATCGTTCTGCAGATGATACCCGCCTAAATCGCCGCCATATGCCCAAAATGTTCTGCCATCAGGCGTCGAAGTTTTCATTCCCTGATCCACCCAATCCCATATAAAACCTCCCTGCATATGTTTCTTACTCATAATAATATCCCAATACTCCTGGAAATTACCATTGCTGTTACCCATTGCATGAGAATATTCGCACATAATATACGGTCGGGTTTTGTCGGTTGCGTTTGCATAGGTAAGCATGGATTTAATACTTGGGTACATCGGACCGACAATATCTGTATTAGCATTTTCGCCCGCTTGCTCAAACATAACGAAACGGGTATTATCCTGCTGTTTAATCCATTTATAAGCATCGTGAAACACCGGACCATTGCCGCACTCATTTCCTAATGACCAGATGACTACTGAGGCATGATTTTTATCACGCTCAAACAAGCGCTCTATACGGTCCATATGCGCGGGAGCCCATTCGGGGAGATAGGCGGGATGCTTCGATTTATCAAACGAATTCTGCCATTCTGCCCCCATCCCATGAGTTTCAATGTTAGCTTCATCTACCAGATAAAGACCATATTGATCGCATAAGTTGTACCATGTCGGATCATTTGGATAATGGCTTGTACGCACCGCATTGATATTAAATAACTTCATCAGCCTAATATCATTAATCATCGATGCCTTACTGATAACATGCCCTTCAACATCATCATGTTCGTGGCGATTAGTTCCTTTAAATAATACCGGAACTCCATTCACCAACAATTGTGCATCCTTCATTTCAATTTTACGGAATCCTATTTTCGAGCCGGTTACACCTAAAAGTTTTCCATTCTCATCCTTTGCGGTGATAATAAAGTCGTACAGTGCCGGACTTTCAGCGCTCCACTTTGCTACTTTTGGTATAGACCCGTTGAAAGTTGCTGTATTAATATCAGAATTGATTGATACCTTTTTTTCCTGACTAAAAACGATTTTTCCTGCTTTATCTGAAATGCTAACTAAAACGCTAACTGTTTTTACACCAGCTCCGGCAAATCTACGCAGATCTACATCAGCGTTTAATACTCCGTTTGTGTAGTTGTTATCCAGCTCTGCTTTAACGAAAAAATCCCAAACGCTTACTTTTGGTAAAGAATACAAAAACACATCGCGCTCGATACCACTTATGCGCCAAAAATCCTGATCCTCCAGGTAACTGCCGTCGTGCCAGCGAAATACCTGAACTGATAATTGATTTTCACCTTTTCTAAGATTTTTACTTATGTTAAACTCCGCCGGTGATTTTGAAACCTTTGACATCCCAACCTTCTGCCCATTGACATATACTTCAGCATATCCGGTAATGGATCCAAAGTGAAGTAGCACCTCCCTGCCATCCCAATTTTCGGGAACCGTAAAAGTCCGTCTATAAGTCCCCACTGGGTTGTTTTCGCCAATAAATGGCGGATTCTTTGGGTATGGGTACACAATATTGGTATAAATTGGAATTCCAAAACCTTTGCGTTCCCAATTAGAAGGTACAGGAATATCTGCCCAATTCTTATCATTCAGATCTTCACGATAAAAGTCGACAATACGTTTTGCGTATTTATC
>CBFGOI010000129.1:0-12057 GCA_965650335.1 uncultured Pedobacter sp.
TTTCAGTTCGTTTGAGCTAACGCCAAACTTTTTCGACCAGTACTGTAATTCGTAATCTTCATTAATGTTTATTCTGTCTCTGTCGGGGCTTCCTGTATTTTTTTTATCGTCCATAGCTTATGTTAGGTAACTAGTTAGGTCAACAATAAATTAATGGGAAAAGTTTAGATCTTCAGCCTGGGAAGCATTATTAGAGATTCATGACCTCTTATTAAAACAATTTATCGTTTATTCTCTTTGGTAGTACGTATGAAATCAACTCCAACAAGATACTCTTATCCGGAAATTATCGAGTTTTCCATTTATGGAGATCTGAAGAGCTCGTTAAAGCCCAATGACCGGCTGACCTTAAACTCTGATGAGGAATTTGAAGATGTTCAAAGCAGATTAACTGAAGTTAAGGTCCCTTTTTTAATTAAATCAAAACGGGAAATATGGATCGCTTCATTGAGCTGTGAGAAACTTAGGTAGCTCAGGAGATTTAAAATAAACGTAAAGGCGGCTTTCTGACTTGTAAAAGAAAATTACCCAGATTTTAGAGGTAAGTCACATCGAAAGGGCCTCGCTATGAACTATTGGCAAATCCCTGGTCTTAGGTAATGGATATAGAGGTTAGGTCCTCAAACTCGACGAGTCTTCTTTGCTATTGATATGTTTTCTTAAAATATCATATAGTAAATCAATATCGAATGGCTTCGGTATGTAATCATCGAAGCCATATTTGCTATATACTTCATTAATATTGCTATTACAGCTGGTTGCAATAACTGGAAGATGGGGATAGCTTGCCCTGATTTTTTTAAGAGCTTCAAGACATGATGCACCATCAATCTTAAAATCCAGTACTACTACATGAGGCCGGGTTTGGTCAATCACGAATAAAAAATCTTCGTCGCAATTAATCAAGGGGTAAACAGTAAATCCTTCAAGTCGAAGGGCTACAGTCATTAAATCTAAAATTTCTTTCTCGGTGTCTTGAAGAAGTACTTTTTGCATGCTCTAATGTTTAAACCAAAAGAGAATGAAAGTAGCTAACTGGATGCTTTTTTGGAGGTTAATAAGATAACATTTAATGGTTGATTAAGTTTTTTGAATTTGACAATAACGTTTTTCTGATGGCGATTGTTTATTATTTGCGTTATTTAGGAATGGTAAACCAAAAAGTGGAACCCTTTCCTTCCTCACTTTTCACCCCTATTTGACCTTCATGGACTCTGATTATTTCCGCTGATATATATAGGCCCAGCCCTAGACCCAGATTTTTACCCTTCTTATTCACCTGATAGTATCGTTCAAAAAGGTGAGGGATATTGGCTGCCGGAATGCCTTGTCCTTCGTCTATTACTGAAATTCTGTGAAATTTTTTCAGGCTATCTACCTTTATTATAATTTCTGTAGAATCAGGAGCGTATTTGATGGCATTGTTTACCAGATTAACTAATACTTGATCAATCTTATATTTATCAGCAACAACTTCTATATCCAGGTTTCCCTTGTGTATAATTGTGTGCTTACCTTCCAGGAGAATGTGATTGCAACATTCCTCTAAAAGGTCAGAAAGTGTAAACTTCGTTTTATTGAGAGTCATTTCACCCTGCTCAAAATTGCTTAAATTCAACAGGTCGCCTACGAGGTGAGAGAGCTTGGCAGTGTATTTTTCCGCATCTTGTGAAAGCTTTAAGATTTTCGAGGGAAAATCCTTCTCATTCGAAATCATTCTGTTCATTAATTGCAAGCTGGCCTTCATAGTGGTAATAGGCGTTTTAAGTTCATGGCTTGCTACTGAAATAAATTCATCTTTTTTTATCTTCTCTTTATATTGTTTGGTGATGTCTTCAAGCAGGGTGTAACCAAAAGTTTTACCGGCGTCTTTAAACAATACAGAAGTGACATGAACCCATACTATGGTGCCGTCTTTTCTAGAAAGACAGGTTTCTAAATTGAAATATGGAGTTTCTTTCTCCCATAATTCTTTCTGAAGAATTGACCAATGTTTATGGTGCTCTTCAGGTGAATAATCAAGGATTTTGGTTCCAATAATGTCTTGTTTATGATTATACCCTAAAAGTTTTACCAAAGCAGAATTAACTTCTAATATTTCCAAATCTGGCGAGATAATTTTGTTGCCTAGTTTGGATGTTTCGAAAATGGTTCTAAATCTATCTTCTTTTTTCTTTTTTGAAAGTTCAGACCTTAATATTCTGTTTTCTTCTTTCAGTTTTTCGATTTGGTCATTTAGAGATTTAGTATTTTCCATATTCAAACATTTAATTCAATTGCTTTCAAGAAGGTTTAACGTCAGTATGGATCAGATTTAATAAAATCAGGTATGAATTTACCAATGGGTTAGGAAATATATACAGTTGGTAGTTGATTAAGTTTGAGCAGTACGAACATATTTGACGCCCCGGGTTAAGACTCATAAAAAAAGGTGGGCTTTTGTCTGAATAAAGAAAGCGCTATTCAATAGGAATTTTAAACCAGAAGGCGCTTCCTTTGCCTCCCTCACTTTCCACTCCAATTTCCCCATCGTGCTTTCTGATTATCTCCGCACAGATATATAGCCCAAGTCCTAAGCCGGAATATTGCATCCCCGTCGAATCTGCACGGTAATATCGTTCGAACAAATAAGGAATCTTTTCTTTAGGAACACCAGGGCCTTTGTCAATAACCGAAACTTTAGCCTTGTCGGCCTCTCTTTCAATGCGGATTACGATATCTTTTGAAGCAGGTGCATATTTTATAGCGTTATTTACAAGATTGATAATTACCTGATCAATTCGCCCGGCATCGGCAACAACTTCCAGCTCAGCATCGCCCTCGCAAATAATAGAATAATTTCCCGCCTCTCTTATGTGTTGGCAGCAATCATTAACAAGTGAAGATAATTTGAATTGAGATTTTTTCAAATAAAGCTGGCCACTCGTGGTTTTACTTGCATTCAAGAGGTCATCCACTAGTTGACCTACTTTCTCCATGCTTTTATTTGCCTGTGCAACTAACTTCTTTAATATGGTTTCCGAAGATTTATCGACTATCCTGCTTAGCAATTGAAGGGAACCCTTGAGGGATGTAATTGGTGTTTTAAGTTCATGTGATGCAATGCTTATAAAATCATCCTTTTGCTGTTGCAAGAGCTTTAAATCATGAATATCCGTTGAAGTTCCGATCCAAAAGTCGATTTCCCCTCCACGTTTTCTGATCGGGCGCATGCGGGTGAGATGCCAGCGAAAATCTCCATCATGCCGCTTGAATCGGGTTTCGATATCTTGCTGGTTACCAATTTTAATTTCATCACAAATTGTAAGTGCTTGATGCAGGTCATCAGCATGTACCACTTTCTGCCAGCCGTGTCCTTTAGATTGTTCAAAGTTGAGTCCCGTAAAGCTGTACCACTGTTGATTGAAGAAGGTCGCCATTCCTCCCTTTGAAATGGCCCAGGATATTTGCGGCATGGCCTCCATCATTGTAATGAATTTATCGGCATTTTCCTGAAGCATGGATCGGGCATTCACTTCTTCCGTCACTTCATAAGCGAAAACCAGAATGCCGTCTATTCGCCCTTCCGTGTCATAGCGAGGCTGATACAAAAAATTCCAGTATATATTTTCCGGTTGTCCGCCTTCATGCCTCGCAAGTGCAGTTAATATTTCCTTCCCGATATAGGTTTCGCCCGTATATACTTTTTCCAAAATGTCGATTAAGTTGTCGCCCTGTAATTCAGGCATAGCCTCAAGTACAGGTTTCCCTATTAATTCTCGCCCCGGAAAGATGCTTTGATACGTCGGGTTGATCAGCTCAAATACAAAGTCGGGCCCATTAAGTATGCAAATAGCACCCGGAGCCTGCATAAATAATCGATGCAGTTCTTGTCTTTTCGTTTCTGCAACCTCAAAGGCTATTCGTTCTTTTCGGGCCAATTCAAGAGCCCCTGAAATATCAATTGTAGTATGAACAATGCATGTAACTTCTCCGCTTTCATTTACCATTGGCGAATTGGTTGCCTGCCAGTACCTGGCCTCAAATCCGCCCGTCCCCCTTATAGGTATATCGTATTTCTGACCAGGTAACAGGGTTTGCTGTTTAATTTCTAGGCACCTGATAAGACTATTACGGAGCAATTCCACATTGCCGGTAACCTTATCCGCAGGATTTTCTGGAAAAGCATCCAGAAAACCAATTCCAATCAGATGCTCCCGGCTTGTGCCAGTCGCTTCTAAATATGCTTTATTGGCTTTCAGAACAGTAAAATTCGGAGAATCGGGTTTTAAGATCACACAAGGAGGAGCTGTTTCAAAGTAGCGAAGGAAGTCGTCGGAAAGAATCACAATAAAATATTTTTATAAGGTAACTGGTGCTGCATATACTTGCTTATAATGCTTTTTTGTAAGGTCTGGTTTTATGATAAAGAATTAAAGTATCAAGGATCAGAGGTTACAAATAATATAAGCGATTGTTTTAAATTTTAATCTTTAATTTTTGTATTTTCGCCTGAGTATGAAGAAGAAGGTTTTAGTAGTTGAAAGGGATAGTGATATACGCCAATTAATAAGTTATTTATTAGAAGATGCTGGATATCTGGTAGTTAATTCAGTTTCGGAAAATGATCTGGTCTCCAGCATCAAAAAGGTTAAGCCGGACGCGATAATTCTTGATGTACTTAATCCCCATCTTGACGCTGAATTATGTAAAGCCATTAAAGCCTCTGAAGATGTTAAGCACATTCCTCTGATTGTACTATCTACCCACTCGAAAATCGACGTTATGAAAGAGATATGTGCAGACGATGTTATTCCCAAACCTTTCGATATTCATGTCTTTATAGCAGTTTTGGAGAGGCAATTAGTTGCTTAGGCATTATCTTTCCTGATCACTAAATAGGTGACATTAACTTGCCCTTTTCTTAAAAGTCTCAGCTATACCTGCAATTTTAACCCCTTTCTTATTGCGTAAGATTTTTTCGATTGCGATTAAACCTTATATCATGATCGTTAAGAGTTTGCTACAGATAAAAATAGTTGAGCTGAGAGCGACCACATTTATTTTTACCTAAACAATACTCATTTGTATCTTTACTTCAACTTGGCTTTTTATAATGTATTAAAAATGCCAGGTATTTGACTCAAACATACAGGTGAGAATTTTCCTCTTTATTATTTTTTTTCTTTTGTCCGGGGTTTTAAAAGCCCAGCCTTCGCTTGTTTTTACTCCTATCATCAGCGAAAATGGGCTGTTGGAGAACCGCGTCCGTAATTTAAATCAGCTTCCAGACGGGAGAATGGTAGTGGTCACCGAAGGGATGATCAATCTTTATAACGGAAGTAACTTTCAAAACATTCATATCAACGAAGAAAAGGTCATTCCGCTATCAGATTATTCAGGATTTCATCATAGTTATATAGATTCCGATGGCAGGCTCTGGGTTAAAAATTTTGGTAAATTGATGCTGGTAGATATAAAGAAGGAACAGTTTAATGAAGCGCCGGAAAAAGTGTTAAAAGGCATTGGAGCTGATTCAAAACTGGCAGATTTCTTTATAGATTCAAACAAGAACATATGGTTTATATCCGCCAATGATAAGCTTTGGGTTTACGACCGAAAATCAAGAAAGACCCGAGCTTTTCGGACAAACGTTTCTCTTTGCGAAGGAAGACCTGATCAGGTTTACGATCTCGCTTCAATAGGTAAAATTGTGTATTTATTTTATCGCTCGGGAAATGTTGTTCAAGTTGATTACAATTCGGGCAAACAATTAGCAATCGCAAATTCCATTCCTCCGCGAGATCGAGATATTTATTCTCGCACTTTATATGTGGTACAAGTACAGAATGGTTTATATCAGATCAGAAATGGGACGAGGGGAATACTGCAAAGCTATAACCTGCGAACGGGCAAGTGGCTTACTATTCTTGAAAAAAGTTACTGGCTAAATAGCCTTGTAGCAGATAGGGAAGGTAATCTTTGGATCAGTTGTCGGGAAGGCCTTTGGTTTATAAATAAATCTCTCACAGAAAAGCGATTTTTCCCATCGCTACAAATGGTAGATGGTAAGTCTATCCAAACAGAAGTAAGTACGCTTTTCATGGATAGATTAGGTAGTTTATGGGTCGGGACACTAAACCGAGGCCTTCTATATTATCATCCGGATCGTTTTAAATTCAAAAATATAGGTCGTACCTGGTTTGGCTCATCAATCGATGGACCTTTACGTGTTACTGCTATGTCTGATGATGGAGGCAGGGGAATACTGATAGGTACTAACAAAGGGCTTTTTAGCTATAACAATAATACCGCACGTCTGGAAAAATATGAAGGGCTCAAATCGCCGATCTCATGTAACTCAATCCACAAAGATCGTTCAGGTCGGACATGGCTAGGCGAATCCAGGGGCCTCTATCTGCTTTCAGGCAAAGATGCCCGGTTTTACTCAGTAGGAGCGGTACAGAACATTTATGAAACCAATAACGGTGAGATCTTCCTTTGTACACAAAACCAGGGGTTCGGGAAGTTCGATGTAAGGAGCGGTACATACGAACCGGTAAAGTTGAAAAATGGCGCTTTTCCGGGCTCAGTTTCTCAAATAGTAGAGTGGAATGGTCGGTTTATCGGGATTTCGCATTCGAAAATTTTTGAGTACGATAGCAGAAACAAGGCAATAAATTTTCCACATGATAAAGGGGAAAATAAGCCAGCGATGTACAGACATAACAATCATCAGTATAATGCCTTATTAGCAGATAGCAGAGGTTGTTTATGGTTTGCAACCCAAGACGGATTAAATGTGTGGGACCCACAGCTACAAAAATTGTACACATTGCACGGTACCGACGGGCTGGTGGGTAATAATATAAAAGCCTTAGCTGAAAATAATAAAGGAGATGTTTGGATTTCTACATCCAATGGTATTTCTTCTATCCGCGTTTCGCGAACACGGCAGTCTTTTTTAAAATTTGCAATCCTTAATTATAATACCGACAACGGCGTAATAGAAGGCGAATTTATTGAACGGGCTGCTTATATGACCCCTAATTCATATTTTGTAGCCGGGGGAATTGATGGCTTTAATATCATCCATACCGACAGAGTTTCAAAAACAGATGTATCTTTTAAGCCTCTGTTGTCTTATTTTAAGTTATTTGGGGAGAACGTATCGATTAGCACAGCCTATGACGGAAATGTTATTCTTCGGTCTTCCATCGCTACCTCGCAGACTATTAAATTAAAGCATAATCAGAATTTTTTTACGATTGGCTTTATTGCCTTAAACTATATCAATCCCACTCAAACATACTACCGTTATAAATTAGAAGGTGTCGACAAATCCTGGAGAGAAGTATCATCCATTTCTGGAATGGTGGAAGCGATATACACTAATCTTGCTCCCGGAAAATATGTATTTAAAGTAGCAGCCGCAGGTAATGCAAAGTTTGAGGCGAGAAATCAGAGTCAAATAATTATTCAAATCGATGCTCCTTTCTGGAATACAACTATTGCAAGGGTTATCTATATTTTGGCTATTGTCTTTCTTTTTAGTTACTCGTTGAAGCAATATATCAGAAGAAAACATCTCAAAATCTTACGCTCTCAGAATGAAAAACTGGAAGAGATTAAAGCCAACTTTTTCACAAATATCAGTCACGAGCTGCGCACACCTCTTACATTAATTCTTTCTCCCTTAGAATCAATTTTGAGCAGACTTGAAGATGGATCGGTAAAGCATCAATTAATGGGCGTGCAGCGGAATGCAAGCCGCCTTCTTGATTTGGTAAATCAACTACTGGATTTCCGTAAGTTAGAGGTGGCCGGAGAAAAACTAAATCTGGATTATTGTAATATATGCGAATATCTGGAGGCTTTCTGCAGACAATTTGAAGAGCTTGCATATTCAAAAAAAGTAATATTTACCTGGGACTGCGAACCAGTTTCTCAGACCATGTTTATCGATAAGGTGAAACTTGATACAATATTGAACAATCTTTTAAGTAACGCTTTCAAATTTACCCCGGCCGGTGGTACGGTGTCCCTCAGTACCAACAATTCTCCAATGCCCGACTCTGGCGCAGAAGCATTAATGATTTGTATACAGGATACGGGAATAGGTATTCCTAAAGACGATTTGTCACATGTCTTCAACCGGTTTTTTCAGGCCACTAATCAAACAAACGAACATACTGGTAGTGGTATTGGATTGTATATGGTAAAGGAATACGTTTCGATGCACCGCGGACTAATCGAGGTTGAAAGTGAGCAGAATCAGGGTTCCAGCTTTACATTCTACATACCATATAACCTTCGGGATCAGGATGAAATTGTTGAGGATGTTTCCGGTATTTTAAAACCTCAGCAAGGTAAAGCTAAGATCTTGATCATTGAAGATAATGAGGAGTTTAGAAGTTTCCTGGCCGGAGAACTTAAGGAAGAATATGATGTATTTACAGCTAATAATGGGTCGGAAGGACTAAATTCAGTATATGAATTGCATCCTGACATTATAATTTGTGATGTGATGATGCCACTCATGGATGGCTTTGAGTTATGTCGTAAATTGAAAGCAGACATACAAATTTCACATACGCCTGTCATCCTGTTAACAGCTCGATCCTCTGATAATGCTCAAATACAAGGCTATGAAGCCGGGGCAGATGCCTATATATCAAAGCCATTCAATCTAAATGTTTTACAGCTTCGTATCAGAAAGCTGATTGAGCAGCAGAAATCTAGAAAAACACTATTTAAGAACGCCATCTTCATCCAACCGGATGCGCTAACAACTACCAATGTTGATGAAAAGCTGGTCCATAAAGCACTTGAGTGTGTAAACGTAAATATCACAAACTCTAATTACTCGGTCGAACAACTTAGCAGAGATCTAAATATGGACCGAACAGGCTTGTATAGGAAAATGACCTCTCTGACCGGACAAACTCCCAGTTCTTTTATTCGCTCGGTTAGATTGAAACGAGCAGCGCAGCTTATTCTTCAAAATGAACATACAATAGGGGAGGTTGCTGACCTGGTAGGGTTTAATAATGCCGCCTATTTCAGCAAAGCATTTCAGGAAGAGTTCGGAGTTAAACCATCTCAATACCGGAATGATACGCAAATTAATATACGCGTTAACTAGGGGTTCAGTTTTCGGTCATAACGATATCTCGAATTTCAAATTTTGCTGTTTTTGCAAGATTTCAACGACAGCGTAAGTATTTTCAACATGGGTTGTAACTGATCTTCTTGGCCTTTATATACTTTTACTCAAGGCAATGCGCCATTTTATAAACTAATTAACAGCAATGATCAGGAACATTTTAGGAGGCTTGTTTTTCCTCTCTTTCACTACATTGTGTAGTGCTCAAACTTTTAACAAGACTGAAACCGGCATTAAAACTACTTCTCAAGCAATGGATATTGAAGTGCAGTTTTATTCGCCCAAGATTGTAAGAGTAAGTAAGTCTCCGCAAGGACGCACTTTTAAAAAAGAAAGCCTTTCGGTAATTATGAAGCCGGGCAAAACGGCAATTGACGTAAGCCAGGCAAATAGTGTGGTTAGTATGAAAAGTTCGTCTTTAATTGTCGAGCTGAATCTGGAAACAGGAAAGGTGGTTTTCAAAGAACTTTCAGGGAAACAGCTTTTAACTGAAAAGGATTATGGAACGCAATTTACCGCTATTAAGGATGTAAATAAAGACGCATTTAATATACGGCAGGCCTTTCTGCTGGATCAGGATGAGCCAATTTACGGGTTAGGGCAACAGCAGAATGGGAAGATGAACCAAAGGGGACAAAAGGTTTATTTGAGGCAAGACAATATGAAGGTTTGCATACCTTTCTTCCAGTCCATTAAAGGATATGGCTTATTTTGGGATAATTATTCTCCGACAACATTTACCGACAATTTGCAAGAAACATCCTTCGACTCTGAGGTCGGAGAATGCAGCGACTATTATTTCATGCTGGGAGGTAATGCTGATGGAGTGATTGCTGAGATGCGCAACCTGACAGGGCAGGCTCCCTTAATGCCTCTATGGGTGTTCGGTTTCTCTCAATCGCGCGAGCGATATAAAACCCAGGCTGAATTGTTGGAAGTAGTTCAAAAATACAGAACCTTAAAAGTTCCGCTTGACGGAATTATCCAGGACTGGCAGTATTGGGGCAAAGACAGTAATTGGAATGCGATGAGTTTTCAACCTTCTATTTTTCCCGACCCTAAAGGCATGGTAGATCAGGTCCATAAGATGAACGCCCATATTTTTATCGTTGCCTGGCCGGGAGTTGGACCGCTTACCAAGCAATACGCGGAGTTTAAAGAGAAAAATATGTTGATCAATTTTGACACCTGGCCGCCTAAAGGAGGGGTGAAACCGTACGATGTTTATAATCCGGCGGCGAGAGATATTTATTGGAGCTACCTTAATAAAGGAATTTTCTCGCTCGGAACCGATGCATGGTGGCTGGATTCATCCGAACCCGACCATATTAATATGAAAGACCGGGATTTTGATCAGCCTACATTTCTTGGTTCATTCAGAAGCGTTCGTAATGCATTCCCCTTACAACATGTCAGTGGAGTTTACACAAATCAACGGAAAACTACATCCGATAAGCGGGTGGTGATTTTAACCCGATCAGCATTTGCCGGGCAGCAAAGATATAGTGCATATACATGGAGTGGCGATGTGGGCTCTAATTGGGCAACATTCAGAAGGCAGATTCCTGCTGGTTTAAATTTCTCTCTCACGGCAATACCTTACTGGAATACCGATATCGGTGGTTTTTTTGCCGGGCAGTTTGTGAAAGGCGGCGGCGCAAAAAATCCTGACTTTCAGGAACTATACGTGCGGTGGATGCAGTTTGCAACCTTCACGCCAATGATGCGCTCTCACGGAACAGATATACCCAGAGAAATTTATCAGTTTGGAGAAAGGGGACAATGGCCTTTTGATGTTCAGGAAAAATTCATAAACCTGCGTTACAGCTTATTGCCATACAATTACTCAACAGCCTGGCAGGTAACTAATAACAGCGGTTCTTTTATGCGTGCTCTGTGTATGGATTTCCAAAAAGACAAACGCGTGTATAATATCGACAATGAATTCATGTTCGGTAAGTCGTTCTTAGTGATGCCCGTAACGGAAAAGGGAAGCAAATCACAACAAGTATACCTTCCTGAAGGAACAGGTTGGTTCGACTTCTGGACTAATAAGTTTACTGAGGGTGGAACAGAAGTAACAAGGGAAACTCCAATGGATATAGTACCTCTGTATGTTAGAGCCGGATCAATTATCCCTTTTGGACCCAACGTTCAGTATGCACAGGAAAAGAAATGGGATAATCTTGAGCTACGCATTTATAGCGGAGCTAATGGCGAATTTACTCTTTACGAAGATGAGAACAATAATTATAACTACGAGAAAGGAAAGTACAGTGAAATTAAGTTCCGGTGGAATGATAAGCAAAGAACACTCGAAATAAGCGACAGAAAGGGAAGCTTTCCAAAAATGCTTAAAGCCAGAAAGTTCAAAGTTTTGGTAATAGACGGTAGCAGCGCTGGAACTGAAGCAATTTTCAATATCACTAAAAACGTCAATTATAATGGGAAAAGAACAACTGTAAGACTCTAAAAGGGCAAAGTTCTTATTCACTCGATGATTTTTAGTTAATCAACAAGCCGTCTCATAAGTTAATTGTGAGGCGGTTTCTTGGTTATATACATTTAGGAGTCCTCTGATTCGTGTACCAGAGCTTATGAAATGAGATGAATTCAAGGTGGAGATTTCGGGCTGTTTTAAGTAAGTAATGATGTTATAACAATTTTCTGAACATTCGTGCGGGGAGTTTGCACATTCGAGGCATTTGGCACTTCCATTCCTCCTTTACCTTTACAGGGATTCATACAACCCGGTAACCTAATTAAGCGCTAGACAACACCCGGCAAAATTTACTGCTTTGTGTTGCTATGTACTTAAGCTGTTCGGTGTTGTATGAGAGAAAATACTTTACACGTTATAAACAACACTAATGAACAAAACAAAACTATTCTCTTTGTCACCCCGGGTGATA
>CBFGOI010000130.1:0-11931 GCA_965650335.1 uncultured Pedobacter sp.
ATAATTGACGTATCTTTCCTGATGATTGACGGAGCTTTCGTGATGATTGACGGAGTCTTTCCGATAATTGACGGAGCTTTCCTGATAATTGTCGGAGTCTTCCTGATAAATGACGGAGCTTTCCTGATGATTGACGGAGTCTTCCTGATAAATGACGGAGCTTACCTGATGATTGACGGAGCCCTTTATCAATTGTTGTTGTCCCCACCAACAATATGCTTTTTATCGATTAACACTATTTTGGAAGCATGAATTTAGCTTCTACCTATTTTTACACCGCCACTATTTTAAATTGGTCTCACCTTTTAAAAATTAATGCATTTAAACATGACATTATAAGCAACTTAGAACTATTAATAAACCGATAAAAGATTCGAGTATCACCGGTGTCTATGGCCCGGTGCTGCTGGTTTCTGCATAACGCTGTTCTTACAGGGCTTTCGCTTGACAGGGCCTGACAGAACTTTTGAGACAGCTTCGATTTAATTGGCTAAGAATTCTTTAGAGCAACACCGACAAACTCATAAAGAGAAAAAATCGCAAGTTTTACTATCTTCGTAAGAGCGCAATCCATCTCTTACAGATGCCATATCTATCCAAAATAACTCTTCCATTTAGCGATATCGACACTTATCCATTTAATGTTAAGAGCTTAAAAAAAGGGCTCAATTTAAGATTGAAGAATAATGTCACTTTTTTTGTAGGTGAAAATGGTTCAGGTAAATCAACTATACTTGAAGCGATAGCCGAAAAATGCGGGTTCAGTCTCAGAGGTGGCAATAAAAACCATAATCTAAATATCGGCAGTAATTTCCATGGCTATGAATCTCCGCTGGCCGAAAGCATTAAACTAGCCTGGACACCGAAAAGAATTTCCCAGGGGTTTTTTATGCGTGCCGAAAGCTTCTTTAATTTTGCCTCGCTGCTGGATGATATCGCAGAAGAAGAAAATGATTATGCATTTTTAGAAGCATACGGTGGAAAATCTTTACACCAACAATCTCATGGCGAGTCGTTCTTATCTTTATTCAATAACAAATTTAACAGTGGTCTCTATATTCTCGATGAGCCTGAAGCTGCCTTGTCTCCATCGAGAATACTGGCCTTTATGTCGGTAATTTCTGATCTGGAACGATCGGGACGTGCTCAATTTATCATTGCGACCCATTCTCCAATGTTATTATGTTATCCTGATGCGAGTATTTATCAGTTTAACGATGATGGAATCAGTGAGACCTCCTATGAAAAGACCGAACATTTCCAATTGACCAAATCTTTCCTGGAGAACCCAAGTGCATATTTGAGGCATTTACTTTAAAGCTACATTCTAAGAATTGCACCATAGTTCTTATCACCCAAAACCACTCACAACTTCTCTCCTCTCTCCTGCTGCTTCCCAATAAACCAACATAGCCCCGGCAACCCTTCTCCAGTGCTTCTGACAAGTGAAGCAAAGCTGCTAAGGGTTATGATGAAAACACCATGAGAAAAACACACCCTATTGATTCTGTTCAATCTCCTTCAAACTGGTCATTTTCTTGTAGGCAAGGAAACCTTTAATATCTTCAAAGTGTTCGCGAACGCGTTTATTGCCAAATTCGAATACTTTTTGAGCCAGTCCGTCTAAGAAATCGCGGTCGTGCGAGACCAAAATCAAGGTGCCGTCAAAATCTTGCAAGGCCTCTTTGATGATGTCTTTGGTCTTCATATCCAAATGATTCGTCGGCTCATCAAGGATTAACACATTTACTGGTTCTAACAGCAGTTTGATCATGGCTAAACGGGTTTTCTCACCGCCGGATAGTACTTTAACTTTCTTGGTAGTATCGTCGCCGCTAAACATAAAAGCACCTAAAAGGTCTTTGATTTTTATGGTTCCATCACTTAATGGAATCTGATCAATGGTTTCAAACACCGTCAAATTTTCATCGAGCAATGCGGCCTGGTTTTGAGCGAAATAGCCAATCTTCGCATTGTGACCAACTTTTAAACTTCCCTCAAACTCAATCTCGTTCATAATGGCTTTGATCATGGTCGACTTACCTTCGCCATTTTTACCGACAAAAGCTACTTTTTCTCCACGCTCAATGACCAACGAGGCCTTTTCGAATACTACATGATCGCCGTATTTTTTCGTTAGCTCTTCTACAATCACCGGGTACTGACCCGAACGTGGCGATGGCGGAAACTTCAAACGCAATGCCGAAGTATCTACTTCATCGATCTCAATGACTTCCAATTTTTCGAGCATTTTTACCCGCGACTGCACCTGCAAGGTTTTTGAGTAAGTGCCTCTAAAGCGATCTATAAATTCCTGGTTATCTGCAATGAAGCGTTGTTGCTCTTCATAGGCTTTTAACTGATGTACACGGCGGTCGGCGCGCAGCTGCAGGTAATGACTGTATTTAGCTTTATAATCGTAGATCCGGCCCATGGTGACCTCGATTGTACGATTCGTGATGTTATCTACAAAGGTGCGGTCGTGGGAAATCACCATCACCGCCTTTGCTGAATTAATTAAAAAATCTTCTAACCATTGAATACTTTCAATATCCATATGGTTAGTCGGCTCATCCAATAGAATCAGATCGGGTTTCTTTAACAAAATCTTGGCTAGTTCAATCCGCATGCGCCATCCGCCCGAAAATTCAGAAGTTTGACGGGTAAAGTCTTTACGTTGAAAACCTAAACCTTTTAACACTTTCTCTACCTCAGCGTCGTAATTAGTTTCTTCCACCGAATAGAACTTCTCGCTCAGCTCAGATACGCGCTCAATTAGCTTCATGTAATCGTCGCTTTCATAGTCGGTTCTGATAGTGAGTTGTTCATTGATCTCATCCAGTTCCTTTTGCATTTGATGCACCTCCTGAAAAGCCTTTGAAGCTTCCTCAAAAACGGTAACATTATCATGAGTAAGCAAATGCTGAGGCAGGTAAGCAATTACTGCTTCCTTTGGTCCGGTAACAGTACCTGTAGTAGGTTTCGCAGCACCGGCAATTATCTTTAAAATGGTAGACTTGCCAGCACCATTTTTACCCATCAATGCTATTTTGTCGTTCTCGTTGATCGGAAAGGTTACATCACTAAACAGGGTGGTTCCGCCAAAAGAAACGGAGATATTATTTACATTAATCACGAAATGAGGATATTAAATTGAGCGGCAAAGATAGTGGAAAAGGTGATACAGCGCTCGCCCGAGTAGCGAAATAGCAAATGTTTAAAAAATGGAGCCGGCAGGGCATTTATGCCATGGCTCGTAAGGCACGAAGCACTCACAACTCCTCTGGTAAAGGTGAGAAGAGGCAGCAAGCCGGTTAAAGTACTATTGAAGTACCTTTTAAGTACCCTTTAAGTACCTATAAAGCACCTCTTATAAGCGGTACTTTATCAGTGAAAATTATAACCTTTAACATTCTTTAATCTTTAGTTCAACATGGGATAATTCGTACTTCGTATACGGCTGCCCCCCACTGGTTGAGCGTTTCGCTATGTCGGGGTTCGTGTCCCCACGGGCCACTCACAAGATTTTGTGTAGGCGAGTCGAAGACTCTTTTTTATTTGAGAATCCGTAGAGCCCTGCGGAACTATACGGACAGTGGTGTAATAACTGTGAATTTTGTTAATACAAACCTAAAGGCCAGCTTGAGGAAACTGACGATTGAATTATCAACCCTTTAAGAAATTTAGATTAATAAATGATTGCCTTACGCTCTGTTTAAACTTTCGATATGATTCTAACTGATCTAATTCTGCTAGATTCAACTTTTGACCTAAGGGTAAGTAAAGTTCACTAATGTCTAATCTCTATGCCGTGGTTCGTGTCCCCACGAACCATTCACAACTCTTCCCGTAAATCTTTTAGAAAAGAAAAAGGATTGTTTCCACCTGCATAGTAAGCCGCTGAAGAAAACCAATATTCAGAAGGATTAGTAGCTAATTTCCAGTGTTCTGCTAAGGGATTATTGTGAATGTAATCTAATTTTTGGAACGCAACGTCTCTGCTAAATAATTGGATTGCCAGTGAATCTCTTTGCCAAAACTCATATTGTTTATTCATTGCGCTTACCTTGAAGGCCTCGAGCCGATTCCTGTCTTCATGTACCAGCATCTTTTTAAATTGATGGGCTGTATGTTTCATGAAGGAACCATGTGCAGTTTCTTTACCGTTTAATTCGTTTATCCGCCAAATCAGGTGAATATGATTTGGCATAATAACAAATGCAAACACATCAATTTTACCCTGCTGGCTCAGATGGCTTAATGAATCTGTAATGACCTGCTTGTAATCGTCACTCGTCAAAAGCTTGTTCCAATTATTTATGGTTGCTGTCCAAAAATAAATCTCACCTATTTCGATATAAGATTTCCGATTTTGGTGGAAGATGTTGGAGTCCATAAGGTAAAAGTAGGAAAGATGTTGATTAAATGGTTATTGGTTCGTGGGGACACGAACCAAGGCGGAGGGTTCGTGGGGGACGCGAACCACTCACACTTTTGGTAGAAAACTCCAGGTTTCCTATCTTGAGGACCTAAACATTCACAATTACTATGAATCAAGATACTGTTTCCAATACAGACAACTTTAAACAAAACTTTAACACACTATATAGGCTAAGATTTGCCTTATCAAACGCGATATACAGCAATGAAGCCTCATTAGAAAGCAAAGAGTTCGCTTTGCCTTTG
The DNA here is from genome assembly GCA_965650335.1 of uncultured Pedobacter sp. Classification (GTDB taxonomy): domain Bacteria; phylum Bacteroidota; class Bacteroidia; order Sphingobacteriales; family Sphingobacteriaceae; genus Paradesertivirga. The sequence continues at coordinate 4,687 of CBFGOI010000130.1, forward strand.
ACCAAAAAAGGCGAAAAGTTATTTAAACATCTTAAAAAGAAGTTTAAACACATCGGTGACAGCTTAATTATGATTGCTGTTTTCATCGATTTTTATCATGATGCATTATATATTGACATTAATGACGTAAATGTTCAAGACATAACGGATAGTATCTCCAATTGGATTATCTCTGGTGACATACGGTTCCCTTGGATATTTGGAAGAGACTTGTACGATAAATATTTTGACAACTTCAAAGAACAAACTCAGGAGTTAGACTTCGAAGATACTATTGCGCTTTTGACTGGAACACATAAAGGAGTTTTCCAAATAGATGACTTGTTGATTGGCCCCTACGGAATCATAAAAAGTAAAACTAATCGGACTATATATCCTCGAAAGGAGGTCTATCTTTGGCATTGCTCTGACCCTTCTTGTCCAACATTTCATGTCACCACATTAAACAACCCAGATGATAGCATTATAAACACGATGCTGAATGAAGCCTCCAACTTTAATAAGGGCATATATGCATTTAGTCTAGACGAGTTAGTTGAAGAAAGAGATAGAAATGACTTTTACGACCCATACCAATTAAGGAGTTTCTTTGAAATATTGGTTAATTGCTTTGGAACTGAAGAACATAGGGCAATTTTAAAACGAGTGATTGATAGGGAAGATATTAGAAAACTTCTTCCAAACTCATTCAAAAAAGGTTCCTCAGATGACTTGGTTAAAAACTTAACAAAGGACCAATGCTATTGCCTACTGCTGATATGTGAGGACATTACCTTAATTCAACACGTTGAAAGCTTGATTGATGAGGGACTTATTTATATTCCGAATACCGAAATAAGAGAGTCTCATTTGAATGAAGAATTTGGACACTATTCAACCTACTTCCAATGCAACAAGTTAGGCTTTAGAATTAATTCTACTTATAGTGATCTCTCATTAGCAAAGCTCAAAAGATTTGTAAAGGATGTAAACAGCGAATCTCCCTATCGAGAACAGTTAGAATGGAAACTGAGAAGGTATCAAACAACATCCGGGCTAGATCAGCAGATAAGTGAATATATAATTGAAGAAACTCCAATCAAGGTGATACAAGAAACAATTTATAGTGGACCAGTTCAACTTGAAAAAGCTTTAAAGTCAATCCCTGGAAAATTCGACACACCTAATAATACCGAAGAAGAAAAGTTACTTGTGGACAAAATCGCATGGAAACTTGGGTTTAATATAAATATTTATCCGACCTACATGGAAAGTTTCTGGACTAATTTAACCTTGTTTAAATCAGACGTTTTATCCTCGCTACGTTATAATGAAAATGATAAGGCCAAAATTAGGAGCAGCGCTGTAAACGTATTTGTATCGATTGAAGAAATCCTTCAACAATCTTTATCTTTTATTACTTGGGCACTTTTAGCCGATCACTATTTGGACACGAAATTTAAATATGTATATGAGGATGCAAGAAGCCAGATGATATCATGGTTAGATAATTTCGAATATACGGCTGGAGAAAAACTAAGATTTGACCCATCAGGCAAAAACACTTTGTACCCCCTCGTAACAGGATTTAAGGCTTTGCTAATGCTTTGTGAGAATATAATAGCTAGCGTAGAATCGCATAAGAGACCAGACAACGAATTTCCAGGATTTTATAAAACTGATCCTTTAAAATTATTCCCTTTCGAGCACAAGGCTTTGCTGTTAGATTTGAAGCCTAATGATTATAAACAAATAAAAGAATCAATAAATGTAATTCCCTCTGAATTTGGTAAAGGCAATGTGTTAGATATAAGAAATAGGCTTCAACATCCTAGAGATGACTTTCCCACACAACAAGAGATGCTCAATGCTATAAATGCCATTGACAAATGTTTCGCCTTGATGGAAAGTGAGGGCATCTACCCAAATGTTTACCTATTTAGGACTTCAACCATAGATGAATATAATAGAAAGAAAATAACGCTTACAAATTACAAAGGTAATAACCTAAGTTTTGTTAGAACATCGGAATTGGATGGAGTACATTTACCAAGCCCATATCAACCGGTAGTTATAATGAAAAATATATCACTGGGCCAAAGTATTCAGCCCTTGCTATTTAAATATGAGGAAAGTTCAACATACCAGACTTATTGGAAAAACTATCCTCGAAAGAAATGGACAACAGAATAGAACCTTTGGAGGATATTCCTTCCATCCTAAACCCGACAGCACGAATACCGACCTCCGTGGCTAAGGCCTCGTGCAGTATGAGCAGAGTGCGGGGCTGCAACCTCCAAGGAGACAAACCCTTCGTTTTCTAATTTACGTTATACGTTGTAAGTTATAGGTTATAAGTTTCCATTCGCAATGCCCTAAACTACTTCAACCCTATTACTTACCAACCATTCTTGATACTTGCTCTGCAAATTGTACTTTTGCAGAATTATCTAGAAATAGAATAATAAGCATAATGCAATCACATAAATAACCACAACCCATGAGTATTGGTCTTTCCGAACAGGAAGTTTATCGCCGAGAGGCACTGCTGGAGCTTCGTAAACTGGGCATAGAGCCCTACCCTGCCGAAGCGTATGAGGTAAATGTTAGCGCACAGGATATACACACTAACTACGAGCGCGATAAAACAAATTATAAGAACATCAGCATTGCGGGCAGAATAATGACGCGACGGATTATGGGCAGCGCATCATTTGCTGAGATCCAGGATTCGACGGGACGGATGCAGGTGTACCTGAAACGCGATGATCTTTGTCCGGGTGAAGACAAGACTTTATACAATACCGTGTTCAAAAAGCTGATGGATATTGGCGATTACATTGGTGTGAAGGGTTATGTGTTTACTACGCAAACGGGTGAGATTTCTATCCACGTTACGGAAATGATGCTGCTGGCGAAATCGCTGAAACCGCTGCCGATTGTGAAGCGTGATGATAATGGACATGTATATGATGGCTTCACTGACCCGGAGATGCGTTACCGTCAGCGGTATGTGGATTTGACCGTGAACCCGGATTTAAAAAAGATTTTTATGAACCGCAGCAAGGTGATTAACACCATGCGGAGCTATTTTGATAACCAGGGCTGGATGGAAGTGGAAACGCCGATTCTTCAGCCGGTGCATGGCGGAGCGGCTGCGCGTCCGTTTAAAACGCACCACAATACGCTGGACATGCCTTTGTTTTTGCGCATCGCCAATGAGCTTTACCTGAAACGCCTGATTGTTGCAGGTTTTGACGGGGTGTATGAGTTCGGTAAGATGTTCCGTAATGAGGGCATGGACCGCACGCACAACCCGGAATTTACGTCGATGGAGATCTATGTGGCTTACAAGGATTATGTGTGGATGATGGCCATGGTGGAAGAATGCCTTGAGAAAATCGCTGTGGCGATTCATGGTACCTCGAAGGTTAAAATGGGCGAGCATGTGCTTGAGTTTGCAGGTCCATACGAGAAGCTGACAATGTTTGAGTCGATACAGAAATATACGGGAATTGATGTTTCGGCCATGAATGAGGATGAACTGCGTGCCGTATGTAAAAGCATGGACATTGAAACTGACCCTAGCATGGGTAAGGGTAAATTGATTGATGAGATTTTTGGTGAAAAGGTTGAAGCAAACCTGATTCAGCCTACATATATTACAGATTACCCGGTGGAAATGACTCCGCTGGCGAAAAAACACCGCAGCAAAGATGGACTGGTGGAGCGTTTCGAGCTGTTTGTGAATGGTAAAGAGATTGCGAATGCGTATTCTGAATTGAATGATCCGATTGACCAGCGGGCGCGTTTGGAGGATCAGTTATTGCTTGCGGGTCGCGGAGATGAGGAAGCCATGGCAATGGATGAAGATTTCCTTCGTGCATTAGAGTATGGCATGCCTCCTACGGCTGGTTTAGGTATCGGGATCGACCGTTTGGTTATGTTGATGACGAATCAGCATACTATCCAGGAGGTGTTGTTCTTCCCTCAAATGAGACCGGAGAAAAAAGCAAAGGTTGCGTCGGTAGAAGACTTTACTGATATCGGCGTGCCTGCAGAATGGGTTCCGGTATTGATGAAGATGGGATTTAATACGGTGGAGGAATTGAAGGCCGGGAATCCGAATAAGGTGTTTAATGATTTGGGGGGAATGAGGAAGAAGATGAAATTGGATATTACGATGCCGGGGAAAGAGGATGTTGAGAAGTGGTTTGGGTAAGGTGATGTTGTCACTCTGAGCGGAGTCGAAGAGTACTATATAAGATTTTGAAGATGCCTGCGAATTTCGTGGGCATTTTTTGTTTTAGGAGGTTTGGTCTTTGTATGTGAGGTCGGTGCGGAAGAGATGCTTTCGTCCCGCTCATTGCCGCGGGAAGGGCTAGTCCGTTCTTGATTAGTATTTATTTGTTTTCTTTGGAATCAAGGAGGGCTTCGCCGTATGGCTTGGGCCCAAAAGGACCAAAAGCCCAAGGCAACAACGAAGCTTCAGCCGCACAGGGCAAACTCCCGGCCCGCCGTTCTTGCCAGCCCAGCGCTCGGCATTCTCTTAAGTGAACGGGGCTGGATTAAACGACGTTTTCCCGGCTGAGTGCATATGGCGCCGAAAACTATAGGCATTATGCATTTACGCTCGAGGGGCAACTACCCTAACCAACGACAGACAACCCTAACATCTTTCCCGACAGCAACCGAAGTGCGAGCGTTGGCCTGAACAGAATGCGGTTGAGCTTATTTCTGCTCTTGATTTTTTGGTACTTTTTTGCGTGGAAACTACCTTAACAAAAGACAAATAGCCCTATCATAACCCACGAAACCAACCGAAGAGCGAGCGGTAGCCCGAACAGAACGGCGAAGCCTTTATGAGTACTAAAAAACAATAAACACTTACGAATAAAAACGGCTGAGTATTTTTCTGTTCTTGATTTTTTGGTGGTTTGACTAAGTCCGCCCGATTTCTATCGGAAAAGAGTTTAAGAATTGTGTTTAATGGACTCCCATTTTGATAACGCTGAGTTTTAACAGCAGATTTCACCTGTTCCACAATAACTGAGTTTCACACTTGCTTCACAGTTTGCTTCACAATTTGGGTTTTTAGAAAATCTTTTGATTTTTTTTTTGGTTATTTATATTCTGATTTAATCGTAAACACCTTTTAAACATTTATTGTTAACAATAGCTTAAAGGTGTATCAACAATTACTTCATAAGCATCATCTATTTTTATAACCGAGAAAAGTGTACGTATGAAACTATCTACAATTGAAATTACCGAAAGCGAATACTTAATTAAATTAAGTAAAGACAATTTTGACCTTGCATTTATTAACCAGCTGTTGAAACGAATCCAGTCGGAAGTGCTATTCTCTTCTTTCAAAGACACAGACGAGAATGATGATATTAAAAGCAGAAACGCATACGACAGAGGCTCTTACTTTAGCCGTCTGGATGAAAAATAAAATGGAGCTGGCAAAAAGCCAACTCCATTTACTCGTATTTTAATTTTTTTTACCTTCCTCTGAAGCCGCCACCGCCGCCGCCTCTTTGCATTACAGTTTTATCTAACTGAACCATTTGGCTCTGCATCATTTTTATCTGCTCAGCCAGAAGCTTGTTTTTATCTGCTTTCTTAGCTTCCTGTAAATACATGGTTGCTTCACGCTTATTGCGCTTTGACATCGCGATTCCGGCAAGACTAAGCTTCGCCAGTGCGATGTTATGATCCATGGTCATGCCCATTGAAAGAGCTTTTTTGAAATATTTTTCGGATTGCAAGGGTGCTTTACGCGATTCGATCAAACCAATCAACAAATGGTAATAACCTTGTTGGGCTTGAATCAATTCTTTTTCGTAATTCTTAATCTGGCGCAACCAGTATTCGGCTTTATCCATATTTTCTTTACGGAGATAAAATTGTGCAAGCAACATTTTCTCGTTGAAGAAAAACGTAACCGCAACAATCAGAGCAAGCAAAATCAACAGGATACCCCAGCCCCAGTAGCCGAAAAAAATCAGGGCAATTGCCGATCCAAGAAAGGCAAATGCTATTATTAACCGTATAAAATTTGGCATTATTAATATTCTTAAATTTGTGCTGCAAATATCCGCTTATTTAGCCGCTAAACAAACAGAAACCTAAAAATATGGCAGTTCAATTAGAAGATTCTTGGAACGGAGTTTTAGGAGATGAATTTGAGAAGGATTATATGCTGAAACTGAAGGCATTTCTGTTACAAGAAAAAGAGGATGGCAAGACCATTTACCCGCCGGAAAATTGCATTTTTAATGCTTTCGCGCATACTCCCTTTTATAAGGTTAAAGCGGTGATTATTGGACAGGATCCGTATCACGGGGCAAATCAGGCACATGGACTGGCATTTTCCGTTCAAAAAGGTGTCGCTATCCCACCTTCACTCAGAAATATTTTTAAAGAAGCTGCCAGCGATGTCCCTGGCTTCAAAATTCCAGATAACGGAGAGTTAACTAAATGGGCCGATGAGGGTGTATTGCTTCTAAACGCGATATTAACGGTAAGAGCTGGCGAACCCTGCTCGCATCAAAAAAAAGGATGGGAACAGTTTACTGATCAGGCTATAAAAGTACTGGCCGAAAAGCGTGCAGGAATTGTGTTTTTACTATGGGGTAATTACGCTCAATCTAAAGCAGCATTTATTGATGATAAGAAACATTTTATTTTGAAAGCGCCTCATCCCTCTCCGCTCGCTCGCGGCTTTATGGGTTGTAAACATTTTTCTAAGACGAATGAGATTCTTGAGAAAAATGGAAAAAGCGGAATTAATTGGAACTTAAGCTAGACGAGCTATTGTAGTCAACCCTTTCAGGGTTGACTTTAAGAAAGGTGCACTATCCCGGATTGCATCCCGGGGTTAATAATATTTAAGCCTTTCAGGCTTAGGAGCACCTTTAATGCTGACGAGTATGTATTTAAATAATAAAGCTAGCACTTAGTATGTATCCTGAGGAGAACACGCCGGGTTAATAATATTGCAACCCTTCAGGCTTGGGAGTACATTTTATCTGAAGTGCGTGTTTTACAATGTTTTTAAATAATAAAACTAGTATTTAGTATCTATCCCGAGGGGAAAAGCCGGGGGTAATAACATTGAACGCAAGCTTGGGAGTACCTTTAATCGGACGGGCGTGTTTTACAATGTATTTAATAATAAAGCTAGCACTTATAACGTATCCTGAAAGAAAAAGCCGGGGGTTAATAATATTGAAACTATTCAGGCTTGGGAGTACCTGA
>CBFGOI010000131.1:0-11774 GCA_965650335.1 uncultured Pedobacter sp.
AGTTTGAATTTGATAGCTCAGTATTAAAAACTTCATCATACCCAGTTTTAGATGCTGTTTCTGCTGACTTAAGAGCTAACTCTTCTGCTAAAGCTAGCTTAGAAGGTCACGCTTCTGCAGAAGGTACTGACGCTTACAACATGAATCTTTCTAGAGACAGAGCTAATTCAGTTAAAACATACTTAGTTAACTCTGGTGTTGATGCAAACCGTCTTACTGTTAAAGCTTTCGGTGAAAGCCGTCCAGTAGCTTCTAACGAAACTGAAGAAGGTCGTATTCAAAACCGTCGTGTTGAGATTAAAAAATAAGATAATATAGTTTTAAGCATATTATCCACGAGAGGGCTTCCTATACAGAAGCCCTCTTTTTTATGTCAAAATTTTCTTTTATAAACCACATTCAAAGGCATTTTCTAAATTTGTATATGTACTTCTTTAGAAAAAAAGATCCTAACCGTCCGGTAAGCTTCAACCTGAAAGTGATGCACATCATTAATGCAACCGCAATACTGGTCTTTTTAGCAGGAATTATTTACAAACTTATTGAGTGGCTGACATCCTAATCTATAAAACCATCATGAGCATATCTCTGATAGCTTCATCTCCATTAAAAACAATTATATTCTGATGAAAAAAGTAATCAACACAACAAAAGCGCCATCACCTATCGGTCCGTACAACCAGGCAATTTTAGTGAGTGATGTATTATATGTATCTGGTCAAATAGCAATAAACCCCGAAACTAACGACCTGGTTCAAGGCTCCATAGAGGAAGAGAGCCATCAGGTTATGAAAAACTTATCGGCGGTTCTATCGGGAGTGGGTTATTCTTTCGATAATATTGTTAAGACAACCATATTCTTGTCAGACATGTCGCTTTTTCCCAAAGTAAATGAAGTATATGGATCTTATTTCACTAAAGATTTTCCGGCGCGGGAAACGGTTGCTGTAGCTGGCTTACCAAAAGGGGCGAACGTTGAAATTTCAGTGATTGCCTATAAACATTAAAAAACAGAGCACTAATAAGAGCTCCGAATCCGCTCCTTGACCTTGTCCTCGTGGAATGCTTCCAATTTTTGGAGCAGGCGAATTAATTGCATTTTCTCCTTTTCACTTAAATTACCAACAACGATTTTACTTGCTTGTCGAATTTTATCCATATTGGCTTCCAGAGCATTCTTTCCCTCTTCGGTAATTGAAATATGCTTGCTACGTCGATCTCTCTCATTGATTACTTCGGCAATGAAACCTGAATCTAAAAGTCTGTTGATGATCTGAATTCCTGTCGACTTTTCATGGATATTCATTTCGATTAGCTGAGTCTTTGTCATACCGCCTCGATGAAGCAGGTTGATAAGAAAAATCACATCATCGATTGTGGAAAATGGCGAATCTAGAATGGCAAGCTTGCTATAAATTTTTGCATACCGATACAAATGAATTAAAGAAGTGTTGATAATACTTTCCGCCGACCGTCCCTTACTTTTTCCCTCCCAATCCAGATCATCTTCTGTTGAGTACTTTTCTGATTTGATCTTTTTACCGAGCCAATCAGCAAAGTTCGAAAGGTGATGCCCCCCTTCTGGATAATCCTGCTCAAATTCTTCAGTTAATACTATTAGTTGGCGAAATAGGGAATTCATAAACAATTATACAACTTTTACAATCTACTTTACGACTATTATATTCTATTTTAAAGAATTAAAACTAATTTAGGTGCATCTTAGTTTATCTAACTACCTTATGAACACGATAGCCCAATTTGATCTTTTTTCATCTGCATGCAGCAAATCGGTAACTCGGTTGTACAGTACCTCATTTCATTCTGCAATTCAACTGTTAAGGACTGATATAAGAAATCCTATATGTGCTATTTACGGAATGGTTCGGTTGGCAGATGAAATTGTTGACACTTTCCACGTCTTCGATAAAAAGGCATTGTTAAAAAAATTCAGAGAAGATACTTTTTCAGCCATTAACGACGGAATAAGTCTTAATCCCATTCTGCAAAGTTTCCAACAAACCGTAAAAAAATATAATATTGCACCTGACCTGATCGAGGCTTTTTTCCAGAGTATGGAAAAGGACCTGGACAAAAATGTATATATACACGACAGCGATTTTAAAGAATATATTTATGGATCTGCAGAAGTTGTTGGTTTAATGTGCCTGTACGTATTTTGTGAGGGTAATAAAACGATATTTGATTCTCTTAAAGAATATGCCCGGGCTTTGGGCTCGGCATTTCAAAAAATTAACTTTTTACGTGATTTACAATCGGATGTTGAAGATCTTAATCGCAGTTATTTCCCCGGATTTGCGCCTTCTTCTTTCAATAATAATTTAAAACGCTCTATTGAAGATGATATCGAAAAGGATTTTAAAAAAGGATATGAAGGCATTAAACGATTACCCTTAAATTCGCGTCTGGGCGTGTACGTTGCATACCGATATTATCTGGCGCTATTTGTGAAAGTTAAAAGGTCGAGTTCAAGCGCGATTTTAGAAAAAAGGGTCCGTATTCCAAATTATATGAAAATGTGTATTGTGTTGAAAGCAGGCCTTCGTAACCAACTAAATTTAATTTAATGTCTTTCTCACATGTAATTCTTGTTGATGAAAACGATCAGGAAATTGGTACAATGGAAAAAATGCAGGCTCATAAAGAAGGGCTGCTGCACCGGGCATTTTCAGTTTTTATAATCAACAATAACAATCAGATGCTCCTACAAAAACGCGCATCATCGAAATACCATTCGCCGGGGTTGTGGACCAACGCCTGTTGCAGCCACCCGGGACCAAACCAAAGCACTTTAATTGCAGCCAATATCAGATTAAGCGAGGAGATGGGTTTTAACTGTCCTTTAACAGAAATCGGATCGTTTACTTACCGTACAGAATTTGCTAATGGCTTAATAGAATTTGAATTCGATCATGTACTGCTGGGAACTTATAATAGCGACGTTATTCCGAATCCCGAAGAAGTTGACGAGTATAAATGGGTATCGCTTGCAGGGATAGACAGTCTGTTAAAAGCCGATGACCATGAATTTACTTATTGGTTTAAATTAGCATACCCATTAACCAAAAACTGGATAAATAAATCTGATCAGTAATAATCTCAGAAAATTAATCCAAAACCATGTTTAAGATGTTATTCTATTAAACAATGGTCCAATGGCTCCGTTTAAACATTTTAACAATCCTCAGGTCGCTTCGCTTCCTAATCACTTAACGCAATTCATTGTCGACCAACACTACGAACATTACACTCCAATTGATCAGGCTGTATGGCGATATGTGATGCGTCAGAACTATAGTTACCTGAAAGATGTCGCCTATTATCCTTACATACCCGGACTTCGGAAAGCTGGTCTTACTATAGAACATATTCCGGATTTACAAGAAATGAACGATGCCTTGGCCAAAATTGGCTGGGGTGCAGTTACCGTTGATGGTTTTATTCCACCATCGGCCTTTATGGAGTTCCAGGCCTATAAAGTCTTAGTTATCGCGGCCGACATTCGCCAACTTAAACATATTGAATATACGCCGGCACCAGACATTATTCATGAATCTGCTGGCCACGCTCCAATCATTGCAGATGAAAAATATCAAGAATATTTACGCTATTTCGGTGCCATTGGCACAAAAGCCATGTTTTCCGCGCAAGACTTTGATCTTTATGAAGCAATAAGATCCCTGTCTATCTTGAAAGAAATGCCAGATGTGCATCCACGCAAGATTCAACAAGCTGAAGAATTGGTGGAATATTGTCAACAAAATATTGGCGCACCCTCCGAAATGGCATTATTAAGCCGGCTTCATTGGTGGACGGTGGAATATGGACTTATCGGTACACTCGAAAATCCGAAAATCTACGGGGCCGGATTATTATCATCAATCGGCGAAAGCGTTACCTGCATGCAACCACAAGTAAAGAAACTTTGGTATACGATAGAGGCGATAAATTACCCTTATGATATTACCAAGCCGCAACCGCAACTATTTGTAACGCCCGATTTTCAAAATTTAATTGAGGTATTGGAAAACTTCGCGGATACAATGTCATTTAGGATTGGAGGAATGCATGGCCTCAATAAAGCAATCGCTTGCGGCAATACCTGCACTGCTGTTTACAGTTCCGGTATTCAAGTGTCGGGAAAGTTTACTGAAGTACTCGTATCAGAGGAAAATGAACCTTATTTTATCAAAACAATAGGACCTTCCGCTCTAGCAGTTGATAATAAGCAACTACCTGGTCATGGAAAAGATTACCATTCTGACGGATTCAGTTCGCCTGTTGGAAAACTAAAACAGTATTCGAAGCCCCTTGAAGATTTTAGTCCGGCAGAGTTAAAAGATCTAAAAATTGAACCAGGCGAACTCTGTTCTCTTGAATTTGAAAGTGGAATTGTTGTATCAGGGATAATAAACAATATTGTTTTGGATGACAAAATCCAACTGGTAACCTTTAGCGACTGCACCATCAGGAATAAAGTAGGCGAGGTCCTGTTTGACCCTTCATGGGGAAAGTATGACATGGCTATCGGAGCGAAAATAATTTCCGTTTTCGGCGGAGCGGCAGATAAAGAAGCCTTTGAGGAAGTTACCCCTAAATCAAAGCGTGAAACTTATCATCCTCAATACGATAGCAGAACAATCTCATTAAATGAAATCTATAAGAAAGTGAGAAATATCAGGGAAAATAAAAGCGAGATGCGATTACTACCTGCTCTTTTTGAGCAGATTTTAAAAGCAAATACAGAAGACTGGCTTTGTCCGTTAGAAATTTTAGAGATCCTTGAATCTGAGAATAAATACCCGGACATTGCAGATCGGATTCGCCAGTTCCTGAAGCAAAAAGCCCTTGCCGAACCGGAACTTAAGAAACTAATTTCAGACGGCTTTTACCTTATTGAACACCCGGTTAAAGACTAACCTTGACTAGAGATTTCCTCTCTTTTCTTGTTCCCGTTCTATCGCCTCAAAAAGTGCTTTAAAATTACCCGCACCGAAAGATTTTGCCCCCTTCCGCTGTATTATCTCAAAAAACACGGTTGGTCTGTCTTCCAAAGGCTTGGTAAATATCTGCAACAAGTATCCTTCATCATCACGATCTACCAAAATACCCAGCTTTTTTAACGGCACGATGTCCTCATCGATATGTCCCACCCGGCTCAGTAAATCATCATAATAATTGCTGGGAACGTCTAAAAATTCTATGCCCCGATTTTTCAACTCAGTGACCGTTTTCACGATATCATCGGTAGCCAGGGCCATATGCTGCACACCTTCGCCTTCGTAAAATTCCAAATATTCTTCTATCTGCGATTTCTTTTTCCCTTCGGCGGGCTCATTGATAGGAAACTTAACGTACCCATTTCCATTGCTCATAACCTTACTCATCAAAGCCGAATACTCTGTTGAAATCATTTTATCATCAAACGTTAAAATGTTTTTGAAGCCTAATACGCTTTCATAAAAATTAACCCAATTATTCATCCGGTTCCAACCAACATTTCCAACGCAATGGTCGATATAAAGAAGACCAACAGAAGGAGGATTATAAGTTGATTCCCATACTTTATATCCTGGCAAAAAAGGTCCATTATAATTTTTTCGCTCGACAAAAACATGTACCGTTTCTCCGTATAATTTAATGCCGCTGGTTCGCACTTCGCCCCATTCATCCTTCACTGTCTGAGGTTGCTGATATGGAACTGCTCCGCGTTTTACAGTCTGCTCAAATGCATCATAGGCATCATCCACCAATAAAGCCAATACTTTTACTCCGTCACCGTGCTTTTTAATATGATCTGAGACATAACTGTCGGATTTCAATGGAGATGTAAGCACGAGTCGGATTTTCCCTTGCTGCAAAACATAGGACGCACGGTCTCTTATACCAGTTTCCGGACCAGAATACGCCAGGCTTTGAAAGCCAAAAGCTGTCTTGTAAAAATATGCCGCTTGCTTTGCGTTTCCCACATAAAACTCGGCGTAATCGGTCCCGTTTAAGGGAAGAAAATCCGCGGCATTGAGTTGTTCATCTTTCCTATCCATCGCCTAACCCTCGCTCCAACTTTTAAAATAATTCGGGTCCTCTATTTTGATCGCTTCATCTGTAAGCATTAACGGATGAAAAGGATCAATCATTACCGCAAGCTCATCTGTGGATTCCTTACCAATAGACTGTTCAACCGTTCCTGGATGAGGACCGTGAGGTATGCCGCCAGGATGCAAAGTGATCTGACCTTTAACAATACTTTTGCGACTCATAAAGTCGCCGTCCACATAATACAACACCTCATCACTATCCACATTACTGTGATTATAAGGAGCAGGTATTGCCTGGGGGTGATAGTCGAACTTTCTTGGCACGAAAGAACAAATCACGAAGTTATTGCCTTCAAAAGTTTGATGCACGGGCGGAGGCTGGTGTAACCGGCCGGTTATGGGCTCAAAATCGTGAATTGAAAATGCCCATGGATAATGAAATCCATCCCAACCAATAAAATCAAAAGGATGAGTGCCGTAAATGTATGGATAGATAAGTCCTTGTTTTTTAATGAGGATTTTAAAATCCCCCTTTTCATCGTGTGTTTCAAGATCCGCAGGACGCCTGATATCGCGTTCGCAATAGGGCGAATGCTCCATCATCTGACCATACTTATTTCGATAACGTTGAGGTGCTCTGATTGGGCTAAAGCTTTCAACAATAAATAAGCGATTATCTACAGAATCAAAATCCAACTGGTAAATGGTTCCTCGCGGGATAATAAGATAATCGCCATAAGAGAATTTTATCTTTCCAAAGCCAGTTTTTAACGTTCCCGAACCCAAATGCACAAAAAGAACTTCATCAGCCTGACTGTTTTTATAGAAATAATCATCCATCGAAAATCGCGGAGCTGCCAATGAAATATGTAAATCACTATTTACTAAAACCGGCTTTCGGCTATTCAAGTAATCATCCTCAGGCTGAATATTAAATCCCAGCAAACTGGTGTGCTTTAAATGCTTTTGGCGAGCAATTTTCGGTTCAACGGAGTAAGCTTCACCCAAGGACTTGACAATGGTCGGCGGATAGACGTGATATACCAGTGAATATAAGCTGGAAAATCCTTCGGTGGAAACCAGCTCCTCGGCATATAATGAACCATCGGGTTTACGGAATATGGTATGCCGCTTTGATGGAATTTTTCCCAAAGAATGATATACTGGCATAGTGGCTTTTTAAACTATTTATATAACAGCCGGATATATAAAAAGTGTTGATATACCATTAGGAAAACGCCTGATCGCCTGCATATATGATTGCATCAGGCAGCTTGGGGGGATAGAACTAATTTGAGACTTATAGGTTATATAAACAGGGAGCATTATAGGGTATCGCTAATTTTTAAATTAAAAGCCATATGAAATTGATTTCCTACAAAACCGAAAACAAAGAACATCTGGGAGCTTTTGTGAATGGTCATGTGTACAATCTAAACGCCTGCGATAAGCTAATTCCAGATAATATGAATCAATTTTTGTGGGGAGGTGAAGAAATTATGCTGCGTGCTAAACAAATTTCTCATGACATTTCATCGGGAAAACTAAATGCCAAAGAAGAATTACTTTATGAGATTATGGCTCCTGTTCCTCATCCGACTTCGTGCAGAGACGCCTATGCTTTCAGACAACATGTTGCGGCCGCCCGTCGTAACAGAAAGGTGGAAATGATTCCGGAGTTTGATCAGTTCCCAATATTTTACTTTACCAATCACAATTCTATCACCGGACCCGGAGAAGTTGCCTGTATGCCTGATCATTTTCAAAAGTTGGATTTCGAGCTAGAGGTAGCTATTGTGCTGAATAAAAAAGGACGCAACATACAAGCATCCGAAGCCGATGAATTTATCGCAGGTTATATGATTATGAATGATTTAAGCGCGAGAACCCTGCAAATGGAAGAAATGCTATTGAACCTTGGTCCTGCGAAAGGAAAAGACTTTGCAACGGTAATTGGCCCCTGGCTGGTCACGCCCGACGAGCTGGAGCCTTTTAAAGTGCCGGCCAAAAAAGGTCATATTGGAGCCGCCTACGATTTGAAAATGACATGCCAGGTAAATGGTATCGAAGTTTCGCAAGGAACTATGGCGGATATGGACTGGACATTCGCAGAAATTATAGAGCGATGCTCTTATGGATGTGATGTTTTTCCGGGAGACCTGATCGGCTCGGGAACCGTTGGCACGGGATGTTTTCTCGAACTCAATGGAACTGGCTTATTAAATGATCCTGATTATAAGACTCAATGGCTGCAGGAAGGCGATTTGATAGAAATGGAAATTACAGGCTTGGGGCGCTTAAGTACTGTTATCACTGCAGAAGACAGCAATTGGTCTATCCTGGAACATAAAAAAGGTAAAGCTTTAGCTTGATGATCACGCTTAACCTATCGGATTTAAGCCCTGCCGAACTGCAGGAATATTTACAGCATGCTATTGCTCCCAGACCAATATGTTTAGCTTCTACCATTGATAAAGAAGGAAGTGTAAATCTTAGTCCTTTTAGCTTCTTCAACATGTTTAGCATCAGTCCGCCAATCTGCGTGTTTTCACCTTCAAGAAGGATAAGAGATAATAGCACAAAACATACCCTTCAAAACATTCAGCAAGTACCGGAATGTGTGATAAATCTCGTGAATTACGACATGGTTCAGCAGACGTCTCTGGCCAGTGCAGAATATCCAAAAGGCACAAATGAGTTTTTAAAATCAGGGCTAACCCCTCTGGATTCCAAGTTAGTCAAACCTCCGAGAGTCGCAGAATCTCCTGTACAGTTAGAGTGTTTTGTAAGAAAGGTGATATCCCTGGGGAAAACAGCAGGCTCGGGCAATATGGTCATTGCTGAAATTAAATTGATGCATATCAATTCAGCCATTCTGGACAAGAATAAAAAAATTGATCAGGAAAAAATTGACCTGGTAGCCCGCCTGGGCGGCGACTGGTATTGCAGAGTAACAAAGGAAAGTTTGTTTAAAGTTGTAAAACCGACCAAGACCACCGGAATAGGAGTAGATGCCATTCCCCAATCAATCCGCGAATCCTCAATTTTAAGTGGAAACGATCTGGGCCAATTGGGAAATGTAGATTACCTCCCGGATGAAACCAGCATAAACTTATACTTTCAACACAACGCAAAACTTCAAAACACGCTAGTAGCTACGAAGAAAAACCCAAAAAAACGCAGAGATGCATTGCATCTGCTGGCAAAAGCATTACTAAAAGACGGAAAAGTATCCGAAGCCTGGAAGGTTCTGCTGGCGGATGACAGTCTTATGCGATGACTTAGCCCAGTTTTAAGAGCTGTAGCCCTTTATTAATCCTCTCAATTGTCTCCTCCTTACCTAATAGCGATGCAATCTCAAATACCGCAGGCCCAAACTTTCCGCCTACCAGCATAATTCTGAAAGGAAGCATGACATCGCCAACCTTTAGGCCTTTTTCTTCGGCAAGAGCTTTAAAAGCAACCTCCAGACTTGCAGGTGAATGATCGTTGATAGCCGTCAGAATCTCACTGTACGCTACAAAAAAAGATGCTTTATCAGTATTCCATTTTGGCACTACCGAACCCAGATCATACTCTTTAGGAGCGTTAAAATAGTAACCGGCCTGGCTGATAAAGTCAGTCAATAGAATGCAACGGTCTTTTACCAGATCAACTACCGTAGAAAATTTATTTTCATCTGAAATTAAAATTCCGGCAGCTTTAAAAACCTCCGATACTTGTTTCTTCAAGATTTCCGCATCCAGTTTTTTGATCCATTCGGCATTAAACCACTTGGCTTTTTCAAAATCAAATTTGGCACCCGATTTATTCACCCTGTCGATTGAAAACTTTTCAATCAATTCTTCCATTGAAAACAATTCCTGATCGGTACCATCATTCCAACCCAACATTGCTAAAAGATTAACGAATGCCTCCGGTAAAAAACCTATTTCGCGGAATCCCTGGGTGAGCTCTCCTGTTTTTGGATCACTCCAGTTCATTGCATACACCGGAAAACCTAAGCGTGCCCCATCGCGTTTACTTAACTTGCCGTGACCATCGGGTTTTAAAATTAATGGCAAATGAGCCCATTGCGGCATAGAATCTTCCCATCCTAAATATTTCCAAAGTAGAATATGTACCGGCGCGGATGGCAACCATTCTTCTCCTCTAAAAGCATGGGTAATCTTCATCAGGTAATCATCAACAACAACTGCCAAATGGTAAGTCGGCATGCCGTCTGCCTTAAGTAAAACTTTATCATCCACTAAAGAAGTTTCGAAACTAACTTCATCACGAATCATATCATCAAAAGAAACAGTTTCTCCCTGCGGCATTTTAATGCGAATAACGTGTGGAGTTTCTTTGTCTAAAAGATCCTGAACTTCAGTCAGACTAAGCGATAAGGAATTTCGCATTTCATTGCGATGTGTATGGCCGTACTGGAAGTTAGGTAATTCAGCACGTTTCTTTTCCAGATCTTCCGGAGTATCAAAAGCATAATAGGCGTAGCCATCGGCAACCAATTGTTCAGCGTATGCGCGATACAGCGACTTACGCTCGCTTTGGCGATAAGGGCCATAGGTCCCACCAAAACCCGGACCTTCATCCGGAGTAATGCCACACCATTTTAAACACTCAATTATATATTCTTCGGCCCCGGCAACATAACGAGCCTGGTCTGTATCTTCAACTCTTAAAATAAAATCTCCGCCTTGTTGTTTGGCGAACAGGTAATTAAATAGAACTGTTCTTACACCTCCCAAGTGTAACCCTCCGGTCGGACTTGGAGCAAAACGGACACGCACTTTACTTGCCATAACTTTTTACTTTGGGTGCAAAGATAGATTTCCTGACAGATTTAGAGTTGGGAATTTAATAAAGAAAGCGAATTCACGCACAGACTAATACAGAATGCAGCAGAAGGCTCCGCGTACTTCTCGATTTGCTTACCACGAAATATTGAAATGATTCAGGAACTTTGGACTTGCCTAAATTGCTAGTCGCAGCTGCTGGGAGAATTTTCCCGTGTAAAGATTACTCTAAATGATTTTTGTTAAATTGCATGAAAACTAGCATGAAAGACCAAGCAATATTTGAAGGAATCAAACACATCAACGAAATTGGACAGGAATATTGGAGTGCCAGAGAACTATTCACGGTTCTCGATTATATAAAATGGGATAAATTTGTGAATGTTATTGACAAAGCAAAGCTAGCCTGTCAAAATTCCGGACAACAACCTGATGACCATTTTCCCCGGGTGGAGAAATTGGTTGAAATTGGCTCAGGGGCAAAAAGGGATATCGGAGATATTCACCTCTCAAGGTACGCTTGTTACCTTATAGTGCAAAATTCTGACCCATCAAAAGAGGTAGTCGCGTTGGGACAAACTTATTTTGCAATTCAAACACGTAAGCAAGAGGTGTTAGAGGAGCAGTTTGGCAAACTTCAAAGTGAAGAGGAGAAGAGGGTTTTCTTAAGAAGAGAAATGGCCGAACACAACAAGCAATTAGCTGATGCCGCCAAAAATGCAGGCGTAATCCAACCTTGGGAATACGCGGTATTTCAAAATCATGGCTATATGGGTTTATATAATGGCCTGGGGGCAAAAGAAATACAGGCAAAAAAAGGATTAAAACAAAGTCAAAATATTCTCGACCACATGGGGAGTACAGAATTAGCTGCAAACCTGTTTCGTGCTACTCAAACTGAAGATAAATTGAGGAGAGA
>CBFGOI010000132.1:0-11437 GCA_965650335.1 uncultured Pedobacter sp.
TATGAGCACGGGCAAAGCGTTCAACTTCATCCCGGTATTTAATGGGTACCTGCCAGTATTTCTCATTAAACAACCAACGTCTTTCAGGCAGTTCTTTAACAGCTGCAACAATGGCCGGCAATGGTTTGAATTCTATTTTGAAGTAATTACCTACAGGTAAAACAGTTCCGTAACTCATATTAAAATAATTTACCTTGATTTTGATTTTTATCAGGATGCAGAAAGCTTTCGGTCATAGAATCGACCATTCTTTCCAGATTTTTACTTTCATTAAGTGCCGCAGCTGAACGATCACGGAAATACTTATTTTGAGCTTCTCGCATTCTTTCGACGAGTTCCGCATAAAATTGAATATCCATACCTAATATTTTAAATCAGTCCAGTGAATTAGTTTGCCGGTAAAGTCCTTATTGAAGTATGCGAAGAAATCATCAACAGAATCAAATCCATCGTTATTAGCAAGTCGTTTCATACTATCGATGTTTATTTCAGCTAAATCATAGAATAGCTTGCCATCAATCCAAACCACTGGCTTTTTAACGCCTAATGGCCTTGTCAATGGAATATGCTTTATTTCGATCTTCTGAACACTTTTACATTTAATTACCGGTGCAAACTGAAACCTTTTAGGAGTACGATTATTGATAACAAAATGTATATCATTTCCAGCTTTCCAACGGTCATGTTCATCTATCCGGATTGTGTGAAGTTTAGGTTTTACCCCATCTATTATTGCCCTGGCAGAATCTATAAAATAGTATTCAACTGGCATGGGATGATTTGGCTCCCTGCATAATTCACATAATTTTGATATAGGAATTATCTGATTCTTGTACAATCCTACCAGTATCTTTTCTACAAATCCATTCGGCTTTTTATTAATAACCTGTGAGAATCCTAAAGTCATACAGTCACGCCCTCCAGACGTTCATTAACTTCCTGAACCGTTATGGATCCTGTTTCAATCAGATGAATAAGTTTAATTGCCCTGGCTTCAGCTTCTGTATTGGCTAGCATTGGAGTTGATTTAGTTCCGCAAGTCTTACATATCCAGAAACCACCTTCTGTTCTATAACTCCAAGACTTAGCAGGAAGCATGATACCTAATTCTGAAACGGTGAAAGCCGGAATCCGATAATGATAATTACTTGCTAATCTTTTATCTACAATAGCATCACCTAATGCTGATTTAGTATGGAAAAATTCACTTTTTTGATCTACACCTAGTTCTAAAAGCTTTTTACTTTGCTCTATCATACAAACCTGATTATCCATTCACCACCTCCTTTTCTCTCACATAGAAAGCCCTCATAGATGCCATATTACCTTCAGTATAAGCTTCAAGGTTTAGTTTATTATTTACTATAAGGTTTTTGGCTAATTGTAGATAAAAATCAAGATCAGAAACACGGTATTCTACCCTGTTAGCATCTTCATTAACTTTTGAAACTTCTACTCCGAATGATTTGACAAACTTTGTTAGATCGTCTGAAAGTGGTTTTGTAAACATTACTTTTTCTAAAAGATTATTAATATCGACCTCCATATATTTTGATATTGAAAGAAGAATGTGAGCTGGAGGGAATGCCCGACATTCTTCATATGAACCTATTCGTTGACGGTTTAAACCGAACCTGAAAGCAAGCTGTTCCTGAGATAAGCCTTTTGCTTTCCTGAAATATTGCAGGTTTTTTGAAAAATTTGAATGTAACGTGTCTTTATCAAACATGATATTAAAGGTTTTCAGTACACAGAAATTCAATTCTTTTATTTTGATCTTCATTGAGATAATGAAGCATTCTAAGGCATGTACCAGCAGTTTGAATGCACTCGGTTTTAAGATTGCTGATTGAACCTTTGCCCTCATCCAGAAGATTAGCTTCGCGAACTAATTCACCAGCTTCTTCAATAATGATAGCTGCACGTTTTACATTATCTGTAGGCCAAACAGGATGCTTCTCCATAGCACGTTCAACTTCCATTAATACCTGCACGATGATCGCCGCCATTTCAGGTGTTTCAGTTGTTATTTTAATCGTTACCATTTATTATAAATGTTATTATTAGGAATATTTCTGGTTAAAACCCAGGCTCTGAATCGATATCGAAGCGAGTTATATTTATATTCTGAGAGTTCCGGTTTAATCGGCTTTCAGCTTGTTGATCTGAAATACTTTGCCATTCTGTTGTATCCTCGACTTCAAGAGTTACCAAACTACCTTCAACTTTAACAGATGTAAACTTGCCAATAACATTTGCGCTTAGATATCTACCGATAGACTCAGCTTTAAGGCTGTTTTCCATTGTATGATCATCAACATCATTATAGATGTATGATCCGCCGTTTTTAAACTGGATGAACATTTTACGACCGGCTAAGTCTAAACCAAAATAATCAATATTAGATGATTGCTTTTGATGAACGATGTAATTCTCAATTCTATCATCAATTAATAGATTTTGGCCATTTAGAACTTGTTTTCTCATGATTCTTATATTTAGTTTTTAATTAATTGACTGACAAAATACCCGGGGCCATTTACACCCCGGGATTGCTTCCGGCTTTCGCATCCTTCTATTGCGCTGGCCTCCCTACCGTTTTCCTCTTCAATTAAATGCAGTTAATAGCATATTTACGGCGGCTACTATTAGCGAGAATCCAGGGATTATTGGCCTCTTCTATGGTTGTGGCAAGGGCAGGATTCGAACCTGCATAGCTCCTATTTTGGGCAGCATAATTAAACCTTATGTCAGAGATTGTACTTC
Organism: uncultured Pedobacter sp.; assembly: GCA_965650335.1. Lineage (GTDB taxonomy): Bacteria > Bacteroidota > Bacteroidia > Sphingobacteriales > Sphingobacteriaceae > Paradesertivirga. The sequence goes on from CBFGOI010000132.1 coordinate 2,767, forward strand.
TCCCGTATGTCAGGTCGCTTTCCGTAGACCCCGGCTCCATCGATATGACTTACGTGTATGCCTGAAAAGGGGGAACCACTTATAAACCCTGCGTCTACCAATTCCGCCACCTTGCCGTGTGCAGGTATTTGAGCACCTGCGGGCCCGCCTTTCTTACTAATTCCGTAAATCATGCTTTCCAGCTTTGGACGGTTTGTGCACTTGTATTAATGTAGCAAACGGTGAGCACATTGAAGGGTAATAATACAATAGCATTAGTAAGCCTCACACTTCTCGGCATTGAAGTGGGCAATCCAAAACTCCCTCTCAAATAGTCCGGGATTGCGAAACCCGGCACAAAGCAAAATATCCCCCGATAATTAGCCTATAAAGAACGACGCACTTTTAAAAATCTTTATTCCAACTCTTCTTCGCCCTCTTCCGGAACTGTATCAAACAAGGTTGGAGCATATTTAAATTTGATGTAATGAAGCGCCTCATTAGCAGCATGACCGCCGAGGTGTTGAACTTCATCTGAATACTCATAATCCTCAAAGAATGGTATTGCTGGTGGTTTCAATGGTAGAATCTTACCAGATTTCAGGATCTTATAGCCTTCAATTGTTATATCATGGGCAGAGATCGAGAAGCCGGTAACCTTTACTTTTTCAAGTATCGATTCATCGTTCTCAAGATCATGAAGAGTTAAGTCTTTAACTTCAACTAAATCTGAGATAATTGCTAAATGAGGTTTTAACAAATCAATAGCATGTACAAAATCTGGATGAGGCATGTGTTTACCAATATGAACACCACCTGCAGATAGGGAAATAGGGTTACCTGTTGTTCCATCCAGAAAAGAAGTTTCTATATCATAAGAAACATCAAACATTCCAGCTTTACTAGCTTTTACCTTTGAAATAGTGGTTTTAGTTTCAGGAATGAAACCGCCTTTTTCAGCTTGCTGAATTTTCTCTTCCAGTTGTTCTGGAGTGATTGTGATTACTTTTGTCATTATATATATGGGTTAAAAATTATGCTGATATTTTAAGGCCGTCAAATAACGACCAGTATTTAAAACTTAAGTCCTGATACTCTTCTTTACCCTTTTTGTAATACTTATCACCTCGGTTAATAGGGATTTTGAACACTTTAAAGTTCTTTTTGCTGATACCAATGATCATGTCTTTATTGGTACCTTCAATATCCATGTACCAGGCTCGGGACCGGAAGTAATCAAAGTATTCACAAGCGGCTTCAAACTGGCTTTGAGTTTCGGCAGCAGTTGACTTTATATCAGCTCCCATTTTCCAGCTTCTTACAAGTAAATCCCACTTGCATCGAACATTTAATTCAAATTCAAAGCCGTTATATTCAATAGGCCAATTGTGTTGAATAGATACGCTCTGAAAGTCTGCAGCATTAGTAATCATCTTACAAAAAGCATCTCTATAATAGGCTTTCTTCATTTCTGATGCTTTCTGGAAGTCCTCAGTGGAATAGATATAATTCTGACCTGTTACTGTCCTTTTAAAATAATCTACTTTGTGAGCCTCAGTGATCATTGCATCAATCAAAGTGCCGAATGCATAAGCATAAGTCGGATCGATATCACTGCCTCCGTATAACAGCTTTTTTAAGACTGTTAAGTCGGAGTTTGAAACTTCTGATCTATTGAAATAAGGATCCATAATCTTTAATTGTTAATTCTTCACCTGTAAAATCGAAGTAGATATTTTGCAACTGGTGAACATGATAAATAGGAATTGCATTATTGCCACATCCGTAAAGCCTGCCACCTGTTTTTGATATTCTTACTGAATAATCATTACCGTGGGCCTTAAAATAAAATCGGTCAAAATCCTGTGAGAGCTTAAAGGCAATTAACCATTTTTCAGATAATTCAATAGGAGTAGCACTTTTAGCTTGTATATACGATTTAACTCTATTTCTGTAATCTAAAGAGATGTGCTGAAAGGATAGATTATCTACCTTTATCAGTATTAATCGCTCAACCTCTCTTAATTCATTATTAAAATGAACGTAATTACCTACTCTTAACTCTCTGATGTCAATCATAGTGATTCAGGATTAACTACTTCAAATATTTGCTCAAACTTGTTCCAACGTGCTACTTTCTTTTTCAACTTAACCCCCACAGCCAGATACTCATTATAGGTATCTATGTCTACAGTATCAGTTTCATTTAACTCACTAATTTGATCTTTACTGAACATGTCTTCTACTTTACTTGCACAGTCACCAAGAACTTGATACACATGTTTTATGATAGATTCTTTATATCGTACTAGTTTATAAATAAGGAGCATTTGATATTGGGAGAATTTGTTGGTTGAATCAGTTATCCCAAAATATTTAATGCAAGCACCAAGAGCATCTTTATAATGCTTCACTTCAAAAAATTTCATGATATAAAGAACCCTATCTGCTTTTTCTCTGAAACTTTCGACACTCCAATCCTTAAGTTTGCCAGAATAAAAGTCGCTATCGAGCCGTTTGAAATCCCACTGAATTGTTTGAAGTATGTGCTTTAAACTAATTACCTCGTCATACTCCCTAAACATCTCCAGTAAATTCCCATAGTTTGGATTATTTCTATAAACATTGATAATGTCTTCAAATGGAACTTTTCTGTTGATGTGTTTGAGTGCTATAGCATCATTGAAAGTCGTAACTTCTGAAATTTTATAAAATATGGGCAGTCTTAGATCATAACATGCTAAAAATCTGTACTTACCTTCTAAAACCTCATATTTATCATTCACTAATATTGGATAATCTTTACAGAGATTTTTTTCGGATATACTGTCTTTTATCTTATTCAGGTGTTTTGTGGAAATTGATAGAGTATCATTTAAAGTAAATAAAGCATACTCTTTTGTATTTAAAATTCTCGTTTTTTCTGTACTTAAAACTACTTTTGTCATGATCTATCGTTAATAAATTCATAAATATCATCCCACTTAATTCTGACATTTCTACCTAATCGAAAGGACTTTAATTGACCTGATTTAATTAGGTTATGAAGTGTAGCAACATTAATCTTCAAAAATGCAGCAGCCTCTTTTCTAGTAGCTGGCTCAACCCATCCTCCTTGTTTTTCAGGTTCTTTATTTAAGAGTTCGGTTAATAGATGCTCAATATTCTTCAATCGAGCATCTATGATTTCAAATGGATTTTGCATCATTATTTCTTTTTAGACTTATTCTCTTTCTTCCATACATACTGGTATATAAAATTCCAGAGAAGTATAAATATGATTGCTATACATATAAAAAACAGAACCATAAAGATGTCTTTTAATTCCATTGATATTACTTGCTTACAAGTGCTTTAACTATTGGATTATAAACCAGATGAACAGAGACAATCTTTTCTTTATCATCTTTGAGCGCTGCCTTTTCGGCAAAGGCTTTCATTTGGTTTCCAGTCTTTTTACCGAACTCTTCAATGGTCATTGAATTCGCATTCTTTTCGAAATAGAACATGAAAATTGCTCCCCATGCAGCATTATTTTTAATTACAATCTCATAGCCGTCTTTAGATTTACCTTGCGTTTCAAGCTCTGCAAGTTGAGATTGTTGATCGAAAAGGTTACTGATCTTATCAGCTTCTTTTTGCTGTTCAATCTTCTGTTCTGCTAACTTTTGAGCATCTTCAGCTTCTTTTTTCAGACGGTCAGCTTCAAGTTGTTCGCGTTCTTTTTGTTGGCGTTCAAGCTCTTCTTTTTGAGATTTTGAGGCTTTAGCCATTTCATTAAGCTCGTTGATCTTAGAAGGTATTTTATCTAAAACTTCTTGCTTGGTAACTTCCATATTTTCACGGAAATTAGCGGCTAATTCATCATATAAAGCAACTTTGGTATTTTTAATTATTTCATCTAAAACATTCTTATCAAGAATAAATGATGTAATATTAACAGATAGCTCATAAAACTTGTCCCTTGGATATAGAAGATTAATATCTTCAATCTTCTTTTTAACCTGAAAATGAGTTTCAATAGTCATTTCATTAAGTAACTTATTTACATAAGTTTTACATTGGAATAACTTCTCATTGTAAGATACTCTGATTTGATTTTCAGCTTCAGACTTTACATTAATTTGCTCTTGTGCTGCTTTTTGCTGATTAAGTATTTCCTCTTCTTTTTTACGTTTTTCTTCAGCTAATTTGGTAGCCCATGAATTACGATACATTTGAGCTTTAACGTAATATGACGTTTTAACAGCAGGATTTATATCATTCTCACAGGCTGTAAAAGCTGATATGATACGATTAGCCATTTGTGTAATGGGTGAACGTCTTGCATTCATAATTGGCAATGCTTCTTTAGCTTTTATTTGCCATGAGTTTAATTCAGCATCCCTTTCGGCTGTCATTCCATCGGCCTCAATTTCATCTAAAAGGCTTTGTATTTTCTTGACAGCTGATGCGTTTAATTTGGTGTTTTTTGTTAATGCTTCACCGGCATTTATCATAATGGAAGTGATTTCTTCCACTTTGATAATTTCTGTTGACTGGGTTTCTGTTACTGTTGACATGATCCTTATTTTTTGCTTTTAATTATTGATTTGACTATATCTAATGCTATCCAGAATATCCATAGGATGAAGATCCCGAGATAAAGCGATTCATCTGGATAATCATGAATCGCTTTTAATACATCTCGCATTAATTGAAATCGGGTTCATCACCAAATTGAGACTCTTCAAATTGAACTTGCTCAACAGGATCCTTAACTTTTGCTTCATCCAAAGCAGTGTCGAAATCATCATTTGGCTGAATTGCAGATTCTCTAACTTCTTCATAAGAAGTGTCGATATTTTCTTCTGTAAATTCAGCGGTGTCAAAGCCGTGTCGAACTGATTCTTCAACAATTGGAACAAAGTTGTCTGGCAAAGTAGGTGCTGCGATAACACGTGGAAATAATTTGAAGGCGTGTTTTAAGGTTTTACCTTCTAAAAATTTCTTATCAATCTGGCCATTGTTAGAAGTATATAAAGTGTTGGCGGTACCGCGATTCTTTTTTGCGGATGCTGCTTTCCACGTATTTACATCATCTAAATCAAATGTTTTAAACTCTTTTGAGCCATCTGGATATTCTAAAAGTATGAACGATCCAATGATCTTTGACTTTTCAGTTCTTTGGCCTTTTTCCCATTGAACGATAGTTCTTCCATTCTCTCCAACTTTCTCACTATACTTATCGCAATCATAAACTACTGTAGGCGTACCCACATGATTAATTTGCTTTGTTTCGATTCTGATTTTCTTTTCACCGTATGGAGATGGCTGAGCTACAACTTCTTTAATCCATTTAGGATTGTCTTTAGTTCCGATATTTCTGTTACCTGGTATTAAATAAACATCGGATTGACTTCCACCCTCAAAACTCAACTTCCAACCTCCAACTTGCATGAATGCAAGGAAAATAGACATCGGTGTACATTCTTTCAAAGTATCAGTTTCACTGATACGCTTCATGAAATTATCTTTTTCACGCTCGTAAAAGGCTAATGCTTGTTCTTTTTGAACTCGGTACATAGCCATGAACTTATTTACAAAATGCTCACCAATAGCTTTGTCTGATGCTACTGCCAAGGGTGAAAGATCTTTAATGTACTTGCTGGTTAATTCAATTTGATTCGACATGATTCTTGATTTTATTTTCTTTATTTACTTTATATGATAGTGAGATCAGGAGTATTGCAGTAATTACTATGATGAACCACAATAGCCATTCTTTAAAGACAGAAAGCTCTGGAACATCAGGAAAACAATACTCTTCTTCTTCGTGATTTTTCATTACATCGATTTTATGATGTTTTCATTCATCAGGAAATCCAGTACCTCTTTATCCTCTTCACCATCCTGTATGTTTTGGATTCTATTACATGCTCTGATATACTCTAACCAATCCTGAAAATTATTATAAATGTTATTTTCAGGTATAACTTTTGGCTTTACTAAAAGATCTACTTTCTTTTCTTCAACCTTTATAAGTTGATTTGATTCGCTATCAAGGTAAATTACCAAGATGATTATCGCGATTGAAATAACGGCTTCTAGCATGATACTTCACTCCTTTCGGATCTAACTTGTGAGAAAATATACCCTTGTGTGTATTTTAATTGTGCGTGTAATTTGGTAAGGTCAATACCTGTAGGGCTGATAGATAGTTGTTTTAGCCATTTAAAACCATTCATATTATCATCCTGCCATAATAAACAAACCAGATGATCTACTGCACTTTCGGAAAACTCTAAAACAGTGCTGTCTTCGAGACGTTGAGTAGTGTTTTCTTTAAGATCAAAGAAAACGAAAAGCTTATCATCGGCTGTAAACATGAAATCAATTATATCGATGTTACTGCTATTTAAATTAGCTTTCTGCAAAAGATTGAGCATCTTTTGTTGTGTTACGGGGGAAATGGTTACTTTTGACATGATTCTTATATATTAGTTGTTTGACTAGCAACTTATAAGGCGTTTTGCTCTGGCAGAACGCTTTTTTTGTTTCTCTATATTCTCGTTATGGTCTCTGAGAAACATGGATATAAACTCGTTCACTGGATCGTTTTTAACAGCGACTGGTTTATATACATCACCCTGTTTATGCGCTATTCTTAGCATATAACTCTTTTTTTAATTTTCGATTCTCAGCTCTCAACTCTTTATTTTCTGTTTCAAGTTGCTTCGCATGCTGAACTTCTAATTTCCACCAGGTCCAAAGTTGTCTCACCCAGTGACGTAATTCTTTCTTATTACCGGTATCAGGACAATTATTCATTTTCGAACTTTTTACCGGTTACAAATTCAATTAATTCAATACAAGCATTAATGATCACTGAACTATATAAAGGCTTACGGGTTCTGATCTCATCTCTAACAGCTCTTCTATCTAACCCAACCTTTGCTGCTACTGTAGCATAGCCGTTTTTAGGAATGTTTTTGATGATAAAAACAAGCTTTTTTTCTGATGCTTCCATATCCCTTATAATTTGTGTTGCAGATTCCATTTATTATGTTTTATATTTGTCATGTACAAATGACTTGTACAAATGTCATGTACAAATGTACACAACATTTTTAAAATGTCAACAACATTTTAATTTTTTTTTATCACAATTTTATTTTTATGAATAATGCATCAAGGAATATATATAAAGCAGCTTTTAAAACAGCGGCGAATAACACAAGAGGGGCTTGCAAGCGAACTTAAAATCTCAAGAGGACATATAATTAAGAAACTTAATGAGGTTGTGATCACTGATGATAAGCTCAATACAAAACAAAAGATTTTAGATTTTTTAAACATTCAGGAATCAGATTTACCAAAACCCACTCAGGAAGAAATAAAAGAATACATTTTAAGAGAAGCAGATATTCCATACCAAATAGCTGATATAAAAAAAGAATATAATGCTTTAGAAATTGGAGAAATAGAAACTCCTGATGATGAATCCCCATTCATCGACCTTCACAACGGTCAATATGTAATGCTTGTTCCTTTAGTAGAGGAAAAAGCTCGAGCTGGTTACATTGAGCACATCGCCGACAAAGAATACGTAGGTGAACTTCCCAAACATAGTTTTATTGTTGACAGACAACACCGAGGTAAATACTTCGCCTTTCGTGTTGTCGGTGATAGTATGGACAATGGTACCGTTGAATCGATACCAGAAGGATCTATAGTAACCGGAAGAGATATTTCACAACACCTCTGGAGAAGCAAATTCCATATCAACAGGTTTAAGGATTATGTGATTGTCCATAAAGACGGAATCATAATCAAAAGAATTACAGAACATGACGTAGATAATGGAATTATCACCTGTCATTCTCTAAACACAGAACTATTCCCGGATTTTCAAATTCATTTGGACGATTGTAGACAGATTTTAAACGTAGTAAACGTGACCCATATCCGATAGTTTATGAACTTCTTAACACACGTGGGTACAGAATTAGCCAAATCATTCTGTAACTAATGGAAGAGAATAAAAAACCTTCCAATTTCCAACATTCAGGAATATCAATTATAAAAGTTGACCTGGATATCAAAATAACAGAGGATGATATGCTCCGTGATTTAGTAGATAAAACCGAAGGGCAAAACATTCCCATAGATAACATTAACGATAACTAAAATGGCAGATAAAGAATATGCAAAACGCCTCAAAGCATTCCGAAAATATAAGGGTTTAACCCAAAAAGAAATGGCTGAATTGACCAACAGAGAACAGCCAACCATTCAGAGATATGAAAGTGGAGCTTTAGATATCCCTCTTTCTTTTGAAAGAATGCTACATGAAAAATTAAACATGAATTTTTACTACCTACATGGCAAATCAAAAACCATGGAATATGTCGAGCCGAAAGGAAACCTGGTAAAAGACATCAATAAAATACAATCGTTTTATCATCTCCTAGAATCCAAAATGGAGGATATGGAGGCCAATATGCGCAAAATATACCGTGATTTCTATGCTTCAGAAGCGGACAAAGACCGGACAAAAACGCCTAAAAAATACTTAAAATGAACGCAGAGCCAATTTTTAATGAGTTGACTATCAGCCATTTTGCAGAGGAGGTACTAGGTGTAACGGGGTTCGAATCCCTAACTCTCCGCCATCTAAAAAAGAATTAAGCCCTTTACATAACGTAAAGGG
>CBFGOI010000133.1:0-11029 GCA_965650335.1 uncultured Pedobacter sp.
CTGGTGAGCTCTTCTAAACCCATCGGCCCGCGAGCATGAAGTTTCTGTGTACTTATTCCTATTTCAGCTCCAAGTCCGAACTGGGCACCATCTGTAAAAGCTGTAGAAGCATTTGCATATACTGCTGCTGCATCTACAGCATTTAAAAATTTCTCTATTGATTCCGCATCTTCAGAAATTATCGCTTCGCTATGTTTAGAACTATAATTAGCAATGTGTTCTAAAGCTTGATCAAGACTTTTCACGGTTTTAACAGACATTTTATATGCAAGAAACTCTGTACCAAAATGCTCTTCACTGGCTTGTTGTAATAAATTCTGAGGATAGCTTTGCTTCAACACTTCGTATGCCTGCGCATCGGCAAAAATTTCTACATCCGACTTAATCAATAGTTCTGTAATTGCCGGCAAATCATTTAACCGGCTTTCATGTATTATAAGACAGTCGAGAGAATTACAAACACTTACCCGACGGGTTTTACTATTGTTGATGATAGCTTTTCCTTTTTCAACATCACCGCTTTCATCAAAATAGGTATGCACAATTCCAGCTCCAGTTTCAATTACCGGTACTTTTGCATTTTTACGTACAAAATCTATCAAACCCTGGCTTCCGCGAGGAATAATCACATCTACAAACCCAACCGCATTAAGAAGAGCTTCTGTAGCCGCTCTGTCGGGAGGAAGAAGTGCCGCAACGCCTGTATCAACGCCGTGTTTTTTTAATACTTTGTGAATTACAGCAATAATAGCCTCGTTAGAATAGGAAGCATCGCTTCCTCCCTTTAATATGCAGGCGTTGCCCGTTTTAAAGCATAAAGCAAAAACATCAAAGCTTACGTTCGGCCGGGCTTCATATATTACACCGATAACTCCCATCGGAACGCTTACTTTTTTTAATTTCAAACCATTATCAAGATTCTTTTCTAAAAGCACCTTTCCTAAGGGGGATGGAAGATTTGCAACATTTTTAATATCCGCGGCAATGTCGTGAATCCTTTGTTCAGTAAGTTTTAAGCGATCATACTTAGGATCATCACTGTTCATTCGATCCAGATCTTTCTGATTTTCGGCAAGTATTGCTGGAATTTGCTTAACGGCTTCTTCGGCCACATCAAAAAGAATTGTATTTACTTTTTCTTTATCAAGCAGTCCTAAAGAACGACTCGCTCTCTGAACGTTTTTAAATATATCCTGTAATTCCATTTTAAGCAATATCGGAGTTTAAAAATAAATAATCGTAATGAACTAATGGTTTCTGTTTTTTCTGACCAATGCGCTCAGCTGCTTTATCAGAACTGTACTCTGCAATTCCTAAGCCCACTTGCTTTCCGTTTTCATCAAGCAATTTAATGATATCGCCCTTCTGAAAATCTTCATTAATTTTTATAACTCCTACCGGAAGCAAGCTACTTGCCTTTGAAGACATTAAGGCCACTTTTGCACCTTCATTTATCAAAACAACACCTTTGGCATAATTTGCTGAGTGAGCGAGCCATTTCTTTTTTCCTGATGCAGTTTTTTGAGGAACGAAACGGGTATTTACTACCTTTTCTCTCAACAGGTCAGGAATAATATTTTCTCTCTTTCCGTTAGCAATGTGAACGGCTATCCCCAATTGAGCAACTTTATGTGCCATGTTTGATTTGGTCACCATTCCTCCTCTGCCAAATTGAGATTTATTCGTCGTTATAAAAGACGAGAAACCGCTCGTGGAAGCACCAACTTCTTTAATAACTTCAGATTTACTATCCTTTGGATCGCCGTTATAAATACCGTCTACATTGCTTAAAATAATCAATGCGTCGGCATTAAGCATGGAAGCTATTAAACCCGCAAGCTCATCATTATCGGTGAACATCAACTCTGTAACCGAGATCACATCATTTTCATTCACAACGGGAATTACATTGTGCTGCAGAAGAATATTAAAACAGTTCTTCATGTTCAAGTAATGGAGTCTGTCACGAAAATCCTCTTTTGTAACCAGCACCTGCGCACATACTAAATCCTGCTTTTCAAAAAGCTCTGAATATTTATTAATGAGTTTAACCTGACCTATCGACGCAAAAAGCTGACGGGTTGCCACAGCATCGTATTTATCCGATACGTTTAAAAGGCTCCGACCGGAAGCAACTGCTCCGGATGAAACCAGAATCACCTCCTTACCCTGCTTTTTAATTTCAGAAATCTGGCCCACTAACGCTGCCATTCGTTCGAAATCTGGCAAGCCATTTTCTTTGGTAAGCACATTAGAACCTATTTTTATAATGATGCGTTTGTATGATAAAGCCATAATAAAAGAAAAGGTGAAATTAAGAAGATAAGGCGAAAGGATGAAAGGTGATTTTATAAAACAAAATCTTTTATTAACAGGCTGAATAACCTTGGGTTTCTTGTCCTGTGTTCATTTATACATAACAAGAAGAATCAGGAGCTATATCTCCATAAAATCTTTGTTTAACAAGGTCCGGGTTTCAGTATATTTCAGCCCATGCGCTACCGCGACAGCCTTATAAGTAACATAACCATCCAAAGTATTGATTCCTTTGCAAAGAGCCTCATTTTCTAAACAAGCTTGCTTGTATCCCTTATTTGCAATTTGCAGCGCATATGGAACAGTGACGTTTGTTAAAGCGATGGTTGAGGTGCGGGGAACGGCGCCAGGCATGTTTGCCACAGCATAATGAACTACATTATGTTTAATATAAATTGGACTATCATGCGTCGTTGCTCTATCAATGGTTTCAACACTTCCGCCCTGATCGATAGCGATATCGACTATTACAGAACCGGGCTCCATTGATTTTACCATATCCTCGCTAATCAACTTTGGAGCTTTTGCGCCGGGAATTAGAACTGCGCCGATAACCAGATCAGATTCTTTAACCGCTTCAGCAATATTAAACGGATTCGATATTAAGGTTGAGATCCGACAATCAAAAATATCATCTAACTGACGCAAACGATCGGGATTTGAATCCAGTATAGTAACTTCGGCACCTAGCCCAATGGCTATTTTCGCGGCATTCGTTCCTGCAACACCACCACCGATAATAGCTACCTTTCCTCTTCGCACTCCAGGAACACCCGACAGGAGAATTCCTTTTCCGCCATCGGTCTTTTCCAGAAACTGAGCGCCAACTTGTGCAGACATACGCCCGGCAACTTCGCTCATTGGGGTCAATAAAGGCAAAGATCCGTTGGCCAATTGCACCGTTTCATAAGCAATGCCGACCACCTTTTTATCAGTAAGAGTTTTGGTCAATTCCGGCTCGGCAGCTAAATGCAGGTAGGTAAACAAAATAAGTTCGTCGCGAAAAAATTGATATTCGCGTTCGATGGGCTCTTTTACCTTCATTACCATCTCTTGTTCCCAGGCTTCCTGGGCAGTCTCAACGATAAGAGCCCCGGCCTTCCGATAACTCTCATCTGAAAATCCCGAACCGAGTCCGGCTCCCTTCTGGATGAAAACGTCATGTCCGGAGTGCACAAGATGCACCACTCCCGCGGGAGTCATAGCAACTCGATTCTCGTTATTTTTAACTTCGGCGGGGATTCCAATACGCATGAAAGTTGATATCTTAAGTATACAACTGTATATAAATTATCTTGTTTTAGGGTTGAGATACATCAATCAAAACACAAGTTTATACCCAACTCCTCTTACATTAATAATTTGCACTTCAGGATCCGCGGATAAATGCTTTCTTAATTTGGTTATAAAGACATCCAGACTACGGGCATTGAAAAAACTGTCGTTCCCCCAGAGCGTTTTGAGTAATACCTCCCGTTTTAGGATTTCCTGTTTATGCAGGCATAAAAGTTTTAAAATTTCGCTTTCGCGGGATGTTAATACTACGACCTGAATTCCCTGCACAATAAAATTTTTATGGGAATTGAAGGTTAAACTTCCGATAGAAAAAACATCAACTGAAGGTTGTGAAACAACAGGAAGAATTCTGTCGCTGCTTAACAATACCTGAATTCTCACAATCAGCTCCTCTACGCTGAATGGTTTTTTAAGATAATCATTTGCTCCAGCTTCAAACCCGGCTACTACATCTTTTGGTTGTGCACGGGCAGTAAGAAAGATGATCGGCGTTTTTTTATCCATCTTCCTGATTTTAGCAGCAACCGCGAAGCCATCCATTACAGGCATCATAATGTCGAGCACTAAAATATCAGGTTTGTTCTTTTCGTATTCTTTAATTACAAGTTCTCCGTTAGCGCAAATTACAACATCGAAATTTCTTTCTTCAAGACTTTCCCTTACAATGTGGGCTAAGGCCAACTCATCCTCGGCTAGTAGAATTCTCGGTTTTATCATGAGTTGGAAGGTACAGAAATGATAAATTCGCTTCCCTTATTCAGTTCGCTTTTAACTGATACAGTTCCACCATGCTTTTCAATAATATACTTTACATAGCTTAATCCTAAACCTGTGCCTTTTACATTATGAATATTGCCTGTGGGAACTCGGTGAAACTTTTCAAAGATTTGGTTTAATTGAGATGATGGAATACCGATACCCTTGTCAATGATTGAAATTTTCACATACTTGCCATCAGCGTAACAGTTTATTGAAATATCGACCTGATCTCCAGAATATTTTATAGCATTATCAACTAGGTTGGAAACTGCATTTCTAAAATGAACAGGATCTGCCTCCAGATATTTTACAGAGGATGCGTTTTTGTATGTAATATTTAATGCCTTATCCGAATGGTTCTTAAATGATTCGATAATATCAGTCATTAGTTCATCCATTTCTATCTTTTCTAAAGAAAGCTGTATATCTTTTTTCTCATAAGAAGCCATATGAAGCACTTTAGTAACCAAATCATTCAGTCGGTTTAATTCCTTACGGGATGTCTCGAGATAACGAATGGTTTTTTCTTTATCCTGCAAAGCATTAAAATTTTGCATGCCTTCTACTGCCGCTGAGATGATAGCTATGGGGGTTTTCAACTCATGAGTCATGTTGTTGATAAAATCATCTTTCATTTCGGCGAGGCGCTTTTGCTTTAAGATGATTACGAATAAATAAATGTAGGCAACAATTGTATTAGTATTAAAGCTACCGACCAAAATATAGGACCCAGTATTTGAGAAATAAGAATATCCTCAGCAGATCTATAGGAGGCGTTAACCCAAAGCTTGTTTCCATGAGGAATACTTGCATAATAAGAAAGACCACCCGGTTGATATTCTAAATGCTCTGTTTCGCCTATTTCATAATGTGTGGACGGCTTATCGGGGCCGCATCTAAAATTAAGTTTTATCTTATCCTTAAACTCACCCATCCTGGCTTTTAACAATGCCGTTTTTAAGTGTTTTAAATTCTGACTGTATCACCCCGATTCGAAACAAACTCACAAAAACTCTTTTTAATGGTGAACAAGCTATCAAATATCCTTATTGCTCTTTCGTCCTTTATTATCTTTTTCAATTCTGTAGGCCTTCGAACAGGTAAATATAAACTCGCCCTTCCTATGCGTCTTCTTAGCTTAAAATTTTTGTTCAATGGCTTGAACTGATTGGTGTCTGAAACTTCTAACGGATAGATACTCAGAGAATCGGGCAAAATACTGAATCTCACCTCAACCCTTTTATATGCAGATTGGAATTCCCTGCCTACCGAAATTAAAATTTCACGATTTTGTTCATTACGACGATTAAACAAAGCCCAGTTAAGGGCATTACTTGCTTTGCTACCTACTACCTCAGCGTTATCATAGAATACATTTAACATCAATTTAAACTGGGAATAAATAATCCCAAGCATTGAAAAGGTAATCAGGATAAAGATAAAGGTGAGTTTCTTTTTCATACATTACATTTGTTGATGTGAATGTAGAGCAGAAAAATAGATTGTAATGAATCTGTTAACATACGTTAACATTAAATAAGGAAAATCAACATAGGATAAGATTAGGAGTACTAAGATTTGACAAATTCTAAAAGTTGTCAAATCTATAAACAGATTATCACAGACTTAATCTAACAACAAATCCGTTTCATCCAACAAATTCATCTGAATCGTATCACTTCCTGCAATTCCTTCAACAGAACCACGGATATGTGCGGCGTTTAGTAAAACTTTATCTAACTGCTTCTCACGCGATTTCCATAATCGTTCCATTGCTTCGCGTTCTTTCTGAATCGACAAGCGCATGCTCATAAAGCCTTCACGTATGGCTTTCCATTGTTCGTTAAATTCCGAACTGGTAAGATAATCATACATCATATGCATTTTATCGCCTTTATTATCCTGGGATTTAGAAGCGTTAAATAATTTAACGATACTATCGCGAAGCACGTAAGCGACCGCCTTAACTTCATCAAAAGAACAAATCCAAACACCGTCTTTCTCGCCGAAGCAATCCATCCCTTTAGGATAGCATTGGGTAACAATTACAGCTACATCAACACCGATACCGCGCATATCTTTTTTAAGCTTTTCAATCCAATCATTTGAGAAATCTTTTGTTCGCTTACTTTCGAAAATAATACGACCGCACTCCTGTCCATATTGATTACGGACCGTCTGAATACAGTCTGCACCTCGCACACCTTTACCCACCTCAGAAATAATATCAAAAGGAAAATTGCTTCGCAATAGCTCCTCCAGAATCAACTCCTGAACTTCTCCTTGTAGCTGCATTGAACCTTGTTCGGCTTTGCGCTTCATTTCCTCAGCTAATTTTTTTTGATCATCGAGCTGCTTTTCCAACTCGCGAACCTTAAGTTGGAACTCGGTTTCTTTGAGGGTATTTTTCTCTTGTTCCTGCTTTCTAATCTGCTCAGACAGTTCGTTGCGTTGTTCCTGCAGTTTACGCTGAAGCTGAATTTCGAGCTCTTCTTCGCGTGTTTTAAGAAGTTGTTCTTTTTTCAGGAATTCAAGCTCCTGCTGACGGGCCAGCTTCAGTTTTTCTTCAGTATCTTTATTTGCTGCCTCTAAAAGCTGTACTTTATTTTGGAAATCCTGAGAAATGGTTTTGCGAAGGTTCTCTTCCAGGGTGAGCTTCAAAGACTGCTTTTCGTGTTGCAGCTTTTTATCAAATTCTTGTAGCTGTAACTGCTCGCGGTTGCTGAACTCTTCTAATTTTTTTTGGTATTCCTCTTCCTTCTGCTTTGTGAAAGAAACCATTTTTTCACGCAGCTCTTTCTTATACTCCTCAGTCATAGCCTCTTCAATAGGAAAAGTATGACCACATCCCGGACATTTTACTTCTGTAGACATTTAATAAATTTGAAATTTGAAGATAATAGAAATATTCCGCTTTGCGGAGGAAGGATGAGATTTGCTTATAAATTTAACCCTATAAGGTTCGGAAAGCTTATAGGGTTATAAAAGCTGGATTAACGACCTATCTCTAGTCCGATAGCTTTTGCGATCATAGCCATTTTACTTAGCCATGTTTTCAATAACTGTTCTTTCCCTTTGGGATATTTAACCGTAATCAAATATTCGCTCTTATCAACAGATGTTGAGGAATTAAGGAAATCAAATGGAAGTGTGTTATCTAAATACTTTCCGAAATTATGCTCAAGGGCTATTGAAGCAGCTTTGATTGTCCCTGATGTCCACTCCTCCTGCTCATAAAGCTCTAAAATCTCTTTCTCAGGGCGATTAACCAATAAAGCAAAATCGTCTGCAGACAAGCCCTGGTCATACGCCACCCCTTTCACAATCTTCCCAAAATGCATTCTGTAAAATTTAAAAACCCATCAAAAATCACACTTATTTTCAACCCGCAGAAAGCAAAGGTGAAAATCCCCTTTAGTGTTTATACTAAGATAAACATTTTCTGATTAAAAGAAGTTTCAATCTGAATTTTAAACAAAAATAACTTTTCACAAACAAATCGCAGTTTCCAAAACATTAAACGTTTATAATGGTGGTAAACTGGTTTAAGTTCGTTTCTTCGTTATATAAATAATAGAATTGGTTTGAGAATTTAGCCATTATAAGCAGACCATAATGCTCAAGTAAATTAGAGTTGCTGGTTACTTTTGTAATGGGATATTCTTCAATTTCAAATACTATGCGGTTTTCATTTTTAATAACGGCATAAAGATTTGAGATATCATCTTCATAGATCTTAATTTTTTCTCCGATGTATTTTTTTTCTAAAGGCCAGGATAATGGAGGCCAGCTGGTATAATTGTTCAGATAAAATTTACGCCCTTTATCGCTCTTAGTTATTTCAATTGCCCTGCCATTGATGCACACCGATATAATTGTTGTATCTGCGTTTGAGTGTTTAACAGCATTTGTTAAAAGCTCGATCAGAATTTGCTTACAATTACTGATCTTAAAAGCATATTGTTCTGATGGAAGGTGGATTTTCAGATATGAAATAATCTCATTCAACAAAGGATACATTGCTAGTGAATCATTGCTGAAAATAAATTCTTTTTTTATTTCAGTCATAGTGGCGAGAGTATCTTTATGCAAAAACATCGGGCTCTGTATTATAAACTTTAAACACTTTGTTCATTCTGATAAGGCTAAAAAGATTATTAATATCCTTATTCAGGTCTACTACAGAAACATCGCCCTGCTTTGACATTGCATATTTTAATGTTGAAACGAGCGCTCCTAAAAAAGAGCTGTCGACGTATGCAACTTCACTAAAACTTACCATTAAATTGGTTTTTCCCTGGTCGATTAAGCTGAACATTTCAGTTTTAAACTGATCAGATACATCAAGGTTCGCCTCCTTAATTTTGATTTTCACTAAAAGATATCCGCTTCTGGAGAGTGTTTCAATCATTGTGTATTATTTTAATTCTTTTCGATAAAAATTAAGCTGCAATCGTCTACAAACCCTTTACTGTTTTCGGTAGAAAAGGTTACATTTTTTATTAAATCAAAACTATCCTCCTGGCCCACTACAATTTTCATTTTTTTGAAAAATAAATCATAATCGCTTTTCTTTCCTTCCGGAGTTTCAAAATCTATCAATCCATCAGATACGACAATGAGCTGATCGCCAGTATTTAGTTCAATAATTTTTTCATCGTATTGCCCATCAGATAAAACCCCTAGTAATAAACCAGAAGATTCAACAGAAAGACACTGCTTTTCGGCAGCCTTATACCATACCAGGGGTAAATCTCCGGCACCCGAATAATGCACTTTTCCGGTCTCATGTTCGATCATAAGTAAGGATAAAGTGGACAATACATCACCAAGAACTGTATCAAGAACAATAACACGGTTTATCTTATGAATTATGCTGGCTGTAGATAAATCGCCGTCAAAAACACATAAGCGGATAGCAGATCGTATATAACTGAGGAAATTGAAAGAGAAAAACCATGCTCCCCATTTTTTCCCCATTACATCTCCCAGAATAACGAACGTATATTTTCCGTCAATTTGGATGAAATCTATAAAATCCCCTCCCGGGCAATCTTCAAACGATTGATATAAAAATCTCAAATCAAACCCTTTTATGTCTGGAGTTTGAGCGGGTACAGACCTTAGGTTCAATGCTTCAGCGGCTATTCGGATTTCCTGTATGGATTTCTCGTGCTGCCGCCTTATGTTACTTATGATATTATTGATTTTCGATACAACCATTGGGATGGGAGTATCCTTATGAATGTAGTCAACCACCTGCATATCCAAGCCTTTTTGCATATGCTCGGGATCGGTAACAGAGGTGAAGAAAACAAAGGGAATAGTTCGCCACCGTTTATCCCGCAAAACTATTTTCCTGAATTCGAATCCGTTGATAATTGGCATTTGAAAATCAGAAAGTATGATATCCGGAGTTTCCTGCTGCAGAATGTCAATAGCCTGAACTACAGAGCTTGCCATCATACATTCAAAACCTTCCCGGCGTAACGCATTAGAAATCACCTGAAGAATAAACCCTTCATCGTCGAGCAATAGGATTTTCTTGAATTTATCTGACATGTTCTGATTTATTAATTTTGCTTATCGAAGTAATGAACAAATATACTCCGCTAAAGACAATTAATAGGGCTATTAGATCCATAAGTGTAACTCCATCATCCGACGTAAAATAGAAAATCGTAAACATTTCGAAATATGGTGGAGCCGGCATGATTATCATACCAAATCCGAGTGCTATTAAAATGAGTGCTATAACCAGTACAGAGCCTTTTACAAGCTTGTCCATAAACACAATTTTTTTCGAAACTTTACTGTCTAACTGGTATTGAGAAAGAAGTATTTCAAGATTGTCGGCTAATTCTAAGCGACTTACATTCGAATCATCAAGCTGTTCGAATTCCTTTAAGCTTTTGGAAGATATTTCAACCCTGGCAACCGCTAAATTAAACTTAACCTTTAATTTGTTGACAGCTTCGCTATCTAGACTGCTTGATTCAAGTAAATCCAGCAATTCATCTAGCTTTTCATCGATAGAAATCTTCTCCTGATCGAGTTTTCGGAAATCTTCAATTTCCTCATCTAACGACTTTCTTTTTTCCAAGGTAGCTTTAATTTTTATTGTATATTCCCGACTTATATGCCATGTATCCAATTTTTGAATAAATGAGAAAGGTTTCTGTAATTACTGTAAACTTCAATCAAGCTTCAATTACCGAAGATTTACTTCAATCGCTCTCATCAAACAATCACTATCCATTCACTGAAATTATTGTTGTTGATAATGGAAGCACTATAAATCCGGTTCCAGAATGGACAGTTAAGTATCCTCATATTTGCTTTATACGGTCAGAAAGGAATTTAGGTTTTGCAGGAGGAAATAATCTTGGGATACAAAAGGCAACTGGAGATTATCTGTTTTTTATAAACAACGATACCGAAATCACCGACGGCCTTATAGATAAACTGGCAAGTGTTTTAGATACGCACCCCGAGGTGGGAATGGTCTCTCCTAAAATAAAGTTCTATGACGCACCCCAAGTACTTCAATATGCGGGGTTTACAAAGATGAATTATTTTACCGCGAGAAACGCCTGTATCGGGTATATGGAGAGTGACAACGGCCAATATGACGCAACAGGCGGACCAACGGCCTTTG
>CBFGOI010000134.1:0-11027 GCA_965650335.1 uncultured Pedobacter sp.
AAAAGCTAATGAAATATCTCCCCACCAGTGGTAACCAAAATTATCACCCCACTCAAAATTTGCTAAAAGACCTTCAGTAACGCCATTTTGAGTATTTACTTTATAAGCAGTAGAAACCGTTCCATAACTGGTAACAATGGTCACTGGTCCACTAGAATAGCTGTTCGAAGCTGGAGCCAGAAACTTAACATAATAGCCACGTGGACCTTCTGTGAAATCTGTAATAGTAGCACCGCCAAAAGAAATTGACTGGACAGTCTTAAGGTAAGCACCATAAACATAAACCGAATCACCAAGGTTGGCATTAGTGTTGGAAATGCTGGTAATGATTGGCTTCGCATTTATTGTATCAATGACAGTACCAGACTTAGTAGTTATTTTTATTAGCTTGGTGGGTGTTGTTGCCGGCATCAGAAAACCAAGAGCATTCCCGTAGGTGCTATAATTGAACGATGTAATTTTAGTCCCTCCGTATTCAAAATCCTGGACTAACACCAAATCACTACCATAAATATAAACCGAATCCCCCGGGGCTGCAAACACATCCGAGACGGAACTAATAGTAGGCACAGGCGGACCTAATTTCAAAGAAAATTTTGTAGTACCTGCTGCCGTGGTGTACTCTATAGTATAGAGTTTAGCAGTATCAACTTTTGAAAAGTTGATGTTAGGTATTTGCACCACTGCGCTGGTGGGTGCAAACAATGTAGCGTTAAAACTGGCAGGAACTCCATTAAATGTGATTTGAGTTGCCTGTTGCAAATTCTCCCCGATTATAACCACATATCGTCCAGTTCCTCCATACCAGCTAGAATCAGTTGCGGGGTTACCGGTACTCATAAGTGTATCCATAGGAGATTCATTATACAACCTTACGCTTGTAATGGAAGGCGGGGCGCTGTTTGTTATTGCTTCTTTTTTACAAGCGGGCAGTAACGCCACTATCACTAATAGCAGCGGCAAAAAAAACAGGCGGCCATCTAAAATCTTTTTCATAATAATATATTTTAACTATGTTAAATTAATAATAGGATACAGGTGCCTCTAACAACAAGGGATTCGCTGTAACCTCTGCCGCCGGAATTGGGAAAGTAAAACTTCCAATAGTTGGCTCCAGAATCGCCGAGTTAGGATCTAGTGGCTTTGCCACACGGGTATCCTTGTTATACTCGAAACTAACGCGTTTTGCAGCAGCGGTAGAACCGCCTCCATTACCCAATAACGCTATGGCTTTTGGTGAATTGTAGTAAGATAACCTTACCATATCGCCCCAATGTTGGCCTTCGGCAGCCAGTTCAATCCGTCTTTCTTTGATTAACATATCCATAGTAAGGGAAGTAACATCATATTCCTTATGCTCCGCCTCCGTTGCTTCTGGATCTTTAAAGAACGCCCTTCTGCGCACCTTATTGACGGCCAAAAGCGCATCAGCATCGGAGGTAGAAGCATTGTTCCCCAAAATTGCTTCTGCGTAGATGAGGTACACATCTGCAAGCCTTAACAGTGAATTATGCTCCGGGGAAGATTCACGGGTCATTGTAGGTGAATTGTTATCCTTCTCGTTGCCTATAATATGCTTCTTCAAAATCGCATCACGGGTGACCGTATAACCACCGTTGGCGGCATCCAGTTCGGGATAATGATCGCCTTTCAGCATAAAAGTAGCTTTACGTCTAAACGAGTCTTGTGGTGCATACTGATTAAACAGATCAATGGTAGGCAGAATAGCAGTCCAGCCAGCTACCCCGTGGGGTGATATGGCTTTGTCAAAGCTATTTAGTAGTAACATATTGCCTTCCAACCAACCAGAAGTAACTGGCGACCACTGCAAAGCAAACAAAGACTCTTCATTGTCATTAAACTGTACCTTGAAGAGATCTGCATAATCTGGAAGCAAATTCAAACCGCTTTTTTTAACTACGTTCCCGGCATAAAGCTTTGCACTGTCTAAAAGCGCTTGATCCCGCATGCCCGAACTCTGGTTCAAACCTGCCCTGGTTAAATAAACTTTACTTAACATTCCTTGTGCAGACCAGGTGGTTAACCTTCCTTTATCATCTCTCGTCTTCAAATGCTGAGCTGCAAAAAGCAAATCATTTGTAGCGAATTTGTAAACATCCTCTGTTTTGATCCTGTGAAGCAACGGTTTTGTGATCAAATCTTCCGTATTTGTAACAATTGGAACAGCGCCCCATAAAAGTGCCAGGTTATAATACGCAAAACCACGCATAAACCTTGCCTCTGCTAGTGCTCCGTTCTTACTGGAATCAGGAACGGTAGCAGGTGTTTTACTATTAATTGCGTTAATCGTACCGTTAGCATGTGCAATGATCTTGTACATAGCGAACCAATTCGACGTCATGATAGGATTTGTATTGGTAAGCGCGAAGTTATTTAACTGTTCTGAATCGCCCCAGTAATCTATCTTCATATTACCTGAAAGCACATCGCCGATATTCAGATAACTATTTTGGTTCCATTCGGCCCAAATTTTACCGGCATACAATGCCGCGGTAGCCAACCTTAAATCCGAAGGTGTCTGGTAAAAAGTCTCCGCATTTATTTCAGTTAAAGGCGGCCGATCAAGAAAATCCTTTTTACATCCCGCCAGTAACAGCAGAACGAAAAGAGATGAGATAATTACTT
The DNA here is from genome assembly GCA_965650335.1 of uncultured Pedobacter sp. Taxonomy (GTDB): domain Bacteria; phylum Bacteroidota; class Bacteroidia; order Sphingobacteriales; family Sphingobacteriaceae; genus Paradesertivirga. The sequence goes on from CBFGOI010000134.1 coordinate 2,647, forward strand.
TTATAATTGAGTTCATGTTAATTAAAATTTAATTTCTTACTTGGTTAATTTAATGCTAGTGCCCAACGTGAATACCCTGGGCTGAGGATAGAAACCGTAATCAACTCCTGCTTCTAACGGATTCCATGAACTGACTTCCGGATCAAGGCCCGAGTATTTGGTAATGATGAACGCATTCGAAACATTCAAATAAAGCCTTAATGCACTGATGTGAGCCTTTTCTGTAAGCCTGGACGGCAACGTGTAACCTAAAGAGATCATTTTACATTTCACAAAAGACCCATCTTCTATATACGTATCAGAAGTTCTCTGATTATTGTTTGTCTTGTCATTTCTAACGCCGGGAATCCGGGTGGTAGGATTACTTACATACAGGTTTTCAAGTATGGCTCTATCAACTGGATTATTAATATCATATATCTTATTAGCATCCACGTCAGCTAGGCTTGGATCAATCTTCTCGATCTTTGCATAATTGTTTAGGGTTTTAAAGTAACCGAAACTTGTTCCAGGAAATTCGCCATCTACACGTAGTCGGTTAAATACCTTGTTCCCAATATTTGAACTGAAAAATACATTCAGGTCAAGGCTTTTATAAGTAAAGGTATTGTTAAACCCTAATTGGAACTTTGGTCTTGGTGAACCAAGGAAATCCTGATCATTTTCGTCGATAATACCGTCACCGTTTTTATCTTTATATTTTACGTCTCCCAACCAAATACGTCCTCCATTAGGACCCCAAGGTATTATTTCACCGTTTTTTGCCGGACGGGCATGGTTTTCCAACTCATCGATATTTGCATAAACACCACCGTCTACCTCATATCCATAAAATTCACCGATCGAACGTCCTACAACAGTTCTACTAATAGGCCATCCGGATAATGATGCCCCCTCTGTATTCAGTTTGATTACTTTATTGATATTGTGCGACATCGTAGCACTACTGTTCCAGCTAAAGTTTTTTGTCTTAATTGGGGTACCGCCGATGTTTAAATCGATCCCTTTGTTGTTTACGGAACCCACGTTAACAACCGGGGCATCTAATGCACCTGAACTCCAACCAGCTGTAGTTCCTGAATACATTGGCAAAGGCAATGGAAGTAAAAGACCGTCTGTTCTGCGGTTATATAAATCTATACCGAAATTCATACGCCAGTTAAAGAGGTTTCCCTCCAGCCCAATATTGGAGGATTTGGTGGTTTCCCACTTCACTTCGCTATTTCCTACGTTCTTAATGTACTGTGAAATACCGGTTAAACCGTTAGCTACCGAAGCAAGCGTTGCAGTATAAGCAGTAGCAGGGATGTTCTGGTTATTTGTTAAACCATAGCCCAAACGCAGTTTTAAATCGTTGATGAATTTTGCGGATTTTAAAAATTTCTCGTTATTTATCCTCCATGCGAAAGCTCCGGAATAAGTGGTAACCCAACGACCTCCGCTAGCAAATCTGGAAGAACCGTCCCCACGTAGGTTTGCCGTCAACAGATATTTATCGCTGATCCCCAAATTTAAGCGCCCAAAGTACGATTCGATGGCGGTATGCCCCTTATTCTGGTTGGCTTTGGCTGAGACAGGATCACCGGCACCAATTCCTGCAGATGTATTATTTGAAGGAAAATTGCTCCGGTAACCATTTGAGAACTCATTCTGATCTAACATAGCTTCGTGCCCGGCTAGTACATTCACATTATACTTCTTTTTAAAGTTATGCGAATAGGTTAAAAAATTCCTGAACACCGTATTAAGCGTCTGGGCATTCTCAAAAGAACCGTCATTGATAGGTCGTTCTATCCTGCCAAACGTATAAGTCGGATTAAACTTATCTCGATTTGCCATAGAAAAGCTTACAGAAAATTCATTTTTCAGCACAAAATCTTTCAAGAAAGTTATTTCGGCATACGTGTTATCAAAAACCTGGTTTCTTTTAATTTGATCCTTATTGATCGTAGCCATAGCAAAAGGGTTTAGCACAGGGATAACCCAACCATTTGGGTTGTAGGCACCGCCCCAGCTACCATCACCGTTCACTATAGCGATGTCCGGAGTTTGACTTAAAGCGGTCGCAATAACGCTGCTACTACTTGAGCTTATATTCTCGTTCATATTAACGACTTGAAGACTGGTACCTATCTTCAACCATTTGGTAGTTTTGTTGTCCAGGTTAAGCCTGAAAGAGGTCCTTTTGAAATCAGAACCCGTCGCGATTCCCTGTTGTTTAAAATGAGTACCGGAGAAAAAATAACTTGTTCTGCCCTCGTTACCGCTTATACTAAGCGAATGATTGCTCTGAGGCGCATTCCGGAACAGTGCATCCTGCCAGTCTGTACCTTCGCCCAAATAGCTCGGGTTAACAAACTCAAGTCTTTTATCGAAACCCCAGCCAAGGCCTTTATTATTACGCTCGTTGATAAACGTTGCAAACTCACGCAAATTCATTACTGGAACCTTTGCACCCAGTTGCTGATAGCCGGCATAGCCTTCATAAGAAATGCTTGGCAGAGCTCCCTTTCCTCTTTTTGTGGTAATTACAATTACCCCATCGGTAGCCTGAGAACCATAAATAGCCGTAGCCGATGCATCTTTCAGAACATCGATGGATTCAATGTCTGCCGGGTTTATTCCCGCCATTGGGTTGGTGCCATCACCCAAAGACGCAGGGCTCGTGGTACCGCCGACAATTACCCCGTCTATAACGTACATTGGGGAGCCGCCTTTCATACTTGACAACCCCCGGATCTGCACACTAACTGCGCCACCTGGTTGCCCTGATATTTGCTGAACAACCACTCCGGCAACTTTACCTTGAAGGGCTTGTTCAAATGTCGTTGGCTGCGTCCTTCTCAAGTCTTCGCCCTTAATTGAACTAATGGAACCGGTAACGTCTTTTCGAAGCTGATTACCGTATCCAACAACCACTACCTGATCTAATTCGGTAGAGGTGTCGACCAGTTTCACTTTTACTGAGTTGCTAGTACCAACAACCACTTCAGCTTTCTGAAACCCCAGCATTGCTACCTCCAATACCTCACCGGTTGAGGCTTCAATAGTAAACATACCGGATGCATCGGTAATAATGGCGCGCTTTGTGTCTTTTACAGTAACAACAGCCCCAGGGAGCGGATCCGAGGTTCGCTGTTCGATAACCATACCGGTAATCCTTCTTGTCTGTGCATAAGTGTTTGTGCTGAATAAGAGTACTGACAGACTTCCCCAGAGCAGCAATAATCGCAAACGAATAGTTTTGGTTAGAATCATATTTATGTTTATTTAATTTGGTTACATTTTTGTGATTAGCTTTTCACCGGTATAGAATATCTCCTTATCGCCTTTTGCATCAAAATCCAAACGTTTGCTTTCATTGGGCGAAATGAGGTTAATACGAAAGACCCTTTTCTGTAACATTCCGCTAAAAGATCCTTTGCGGGCATCCAGAGTAACTGTTTTGGTTGCTTCATTATATTTTATCGGAATGATGGCGAAAGCACCTTTTTCGTAATTGTAATTGGTTCCTTCATCTTCATACAGGTTAAAGGACGCATCAGCTCCGGTGTAAATATTTAGAGTAATTGTATCGGCAGATTTTTCTGCAGTGTATTGCAATTCGGGCCCGAAAGGTATGATTGAACCTGCCTTTACAAATACAGGCATTCGTTCGTAGGGTGCATCAGCGATAAGCTTTTGCGCACCCGCATACCATTTTCCAGTATATAGATCATACCAGCCTGCACATTTTGGTAAATACAGCTGGCGCTTAGTTTGCTTATGCTCGTAAACAGGGTTTATCAGCAATGAAGAACCGAACATATATTGGTCGCCGATATTTAATACCGCCGTATCTGCGGCAAAGTCCATTGGCAATCCGCGCATAATAGTAGAGTTATCATGATAAGCAGCACCGGCAAGCGAATAGATATAAGGCATTAAACGGTAGCGCAATTTGTCATAATACAGAAAACTTTGATAAGCGGGATGAGCCTCGGGTGCAGTATTGAATACCTCACGACCAGGGAACTGCCCATGGGAGCGGAACAAAGGAACAAAGGCTCCAAATTGCGACCATCGTGTCATCAACTCTCTCCACTCCTCCAGTCCTTCTTCATTTGGCTTTTCAAATTTCTCTGGCACCACAAAGCCACCGATATCCATAGTCCAGTATGGAAGACCAGACATAGAAAAATTAAGTCCGGCCGATATCTGGGTTTTCATATCATGCCAGGTGGAACCGATATCTCCGCTCCAGATAGCTGCCGCATAACGCTGTGAGCCGGCAAAACCTGAGCGGGTTAAAAGAAATACCCGCTTGTCAGGATCCGTTGAACGTTGTCCCTCATAAATACCTTTTGCATTTTGCAAAGGATAAGCATTCAGATATTCTGCAGCACTTCCTAAAGCAGTCGGTGTCATTTGCAATTTTCTCTGCTCAGGAGAGACATTTGACACAATATCTGGTTCACTTGCATCCATCCACAAGGCATCTATTCCTTTGCTATAAATATTGTTATTGATCAGGTTCCAAAAGCCTTTTCGAGCATTTTCGCTAAAGGCATCATAAAAAGTGGAAACATATCCTTTGCCAATCCAGTCTCTTTCTCTGTCAGCTATACTTCTTTTATAAAGCCAGTTTTTCTTATCAAAATCATTATAACTTGGGATGCCTTCATAGAATTTCGGCCATACCGAAATCATAATCTGCGTATTATATTTTTTGTGCAGTACACTAATCATACTATCGGGTGCAGGGAACCTGGCAGCATCAAACTCCTGGCTTCCCCACTCGGCTTCTCTCCAATAGTTCCAGTCTAACACAATATTGTCGAGCGGTATTCTTCGTTTTCTGAATTCGGCAACAGTAGACAGGATTTCTTCCTGAGTTTTGTATCGCTCACGGCTCTGCCAGAATCCTAAAGCCCATTTGGGTACAATAGTTGCCTTGCCTGTTAGGTTTCTATACCCGCCAATCACCTCATCCATATTTTTACCATAGATGAAATAATAGTCTACTTGCTGGCCAGCTTCGGAGCTAAAGCTAAACGCATTCCTTTGCTCTTCTGAAAGTGGCTCCTGCCATTTCAATGATAGATAAGACGCTCCCCCTTCTGGTATCCACTCAATCCGGACGGGAACTTTCTCGCCCTTTTTTAGATGTAGCGGGAGCAGTGCAGGCGCAGGATTCCAGGCTTTGCGCCAGCGGTCAAGAACTAGTTTACCATTTGCCCAGACTTTAATGGTGCCACCAAATATGAACTTAAACTGATGTAGTCCTGAAAGGTGGCTTGCAAGCGACCCTTCCCAAGTAACTATGCCTGTTCCTGGTGTGAACTCTTTCGGAAGCTGAACCTTTGAATCGCCAAGAAACTCCATATTAATACTCGATTCGCTTCGCTCAGAAATTATTTGCCCAGGCTTATTCTTGTCGTTAGCATAAGAAGCATTGAGCCATCCCGGCTCACCTTTTTTTGAAAAAAGCTGAAGGGAAGAAAGCTGGTGAAAAGGTCTGATATCGCCTGCGGTTGTAAGCGAATAATTGTCCCATAGTATGCCGTAGTTCTTACTGGAGATTAAAAAAGGAACAGCAACTTCTGTATTATTTTGAAAAAAATTAACCTGCTGCCCTTTATAATTAAATACACCATCCTGATGCTGCCCCAAGCCATACCAGGCGTCATCGCTGGTACTTTGAAATGTTTGAATAATATTATATTGGCGTTTGCCATCAAATACCACGGGCCGGAAACTTCTTCCGGCTACCTGTTTTTCTCCAAGAATTCTTTTACCCTGAATATCCCGAAAGTCTACCCCCCCGGTTTTAAGATTAACTGTGGCTATAAGCTGCTTTGTTTTTAGAGTAATGTTTTCCGTTGAAGAAGTAACATTCCAGACTAAATCCGTTTTTTGGGTATATACGGTGACAAGGCTTTGCTTTTCCAGCAATTCTTCGCCGGGGCTAGCGATAACTCGTATAATATTATCTGCTACAACTTCCAGTTTAACGGCATTGCGTTTGCCTGTAATTAAGGCATCTGTAAAAACAATTACCCCATCTTTTATCCTAATATAGGACGGAGGATTTGCGAGCAAAACATTTACAGAAGTGATAAACAGGATGCTAAGCATTAGCGATCGTTTCATATACAGCAATAGTTATTTAAAGATTTAATGGAAACTAATTTTATGTTATTCTTAAAGAGGTTTTAATTGTTGCGAACTAATGGTATAAAGCATTTCCAAAGTCTGAACCGTATTAATTATTGATTATCTGGCTAATGATAGTTTTGACTTCCTTTCAGTTTACCTTTGGTGCATTTGTTAGTGTTGCAAGTTGAATTCCCCCTATTGGTTTCTTATAATTGTTAATATCCAAAATTAGCCTGGAGCGATAAATTATAACAGATCAAATGTTTCTATCTAAAGGAATAATGTTAACCAAAATTGGCATATCAGCACAAAAACGCACATTTTGACTTTTTTTTCAACCAAGGGGATCGATAATAAGCTTAGAGAAGTTTGAATTTTAAACAAGAAAAATACAGGCGACGATCAGTACCCGTTCAAATAATTCATTGAGAAAAAATGCTACGACGATATATAAAAAAAACGACCTTGGGAAGCCCGCATATAACCAACTAATGACGGATTTATTAACAAATCCAATCCAGAAGAATATCGTTTTTCATCTGCAGGATTTTATGAAACTGGAAATGATGAATTCGACTTGGTTACACATATAAGGGATGCGTTTTAATTTCAGATAGTGGTTTTTGTTGGGAGCTGGGGTTTCGTTGTTGCGTGGAGACACGCACCTTTAGGGAAGTTTTAAGTAATCAAATAAACTAATTACATTATTTTAGTGATGCGCAACCCTGTAAAAGGTTTTTGCGGAAGTTGAATTAAACTTCTTCCACTAAATTCTCCCTTAACAGGTGTAATTGTCATATCCCATGCATTAATAATTTCAATCTTATATTTTGAATTTTCGGGCAAATATACAATTTGACTGCGTGACTGGTCAACACTAAAATAGTGCAGAAAATATTCATCTTTAAAAGCAACATATGAATAGGGCACCCAAAATTCCGTATTAATATTTGGCGTTAAATATCCTGGGGCAGATTCAATTATATTTCTTAAAAACTTAATCCTTTCCTGACTTTGCCCCCTGAGAACTCCCCCTTTTGACCACCACAAAATATCTTGCGATTCATATCCCCATTTAACAGGATTTTCAGTAACATAAGTTTCTCCATGCCCAACAAAGCCACCATTTACAACACCACGCCAAAATTTGTTCACCATCTCTTGACCTGTTAAATTCCCCCAGGGCCAATTAATATTTCCTTCGTACCGGCATTCATCATAAACTATTGGTTTTTTATATTTTGGCCTTAATTCCTTTGCTTTATAGGTGTCTTCATTCTGTATGCTCACATGTGTGATCAAGGGGTTTGCGTGGTCATAGAGGTTAGCGCCATTGTGTATTGAACGTAAGTGATTGTATGGGTCTTTTTCGGCAAATAACTGAATAAAACGGTTCCAATCGTCAGTTTTCTTAGATTTAATATAATCATATTCATTAGCTAGACTCCACCATACGTTTTTATAGGCAGCAAAGCGGGCAATAATATAATTGATATATAAATCATCGGTTTTTCTGTCCATTTTTTGAAACCCCCAACGGTCGTAAGGATGAAAAACAATTAAATCGGCTTCGATGCCAAGTGAATCCAATTGCGCGATCCTTTTCTCAATATTCTGAAAATATGCAGGATTAAATTTCGAGTAATCCCAATCAGTTAAAGGCTTTCCCTCAAAAGGATACAAGAGTGGCTCGTTTTTATTCCAATCGTAGTCTTTAGGGAAAATACACATGCGCATTTTGTTGAAATATCCATTAGCAAGGGTTTTCAATGTTAATTGGGCAAGACTATCTCCTTGATGAACCCATGCATAACAGGTCGTACCAAAAGGGTAATATGGTTTATTATCTGAATAAGCAAAATTAAAAGTATCTTTCACTACTACTTGTCCGTGATTGCTATCGGTGTTTGAAAAACATTCAAATTTGCCTCTTTTATTATTAAGTGACTTTAAATTGCTTGATATGATATAAGTCCAGGCACCTGTCGCTTGTGGCATAAAACGGATTTTATATATCCCATTTCCATCATAAAAGCCTGAAACTATTTTTATATTCTCACCATTTGTAAATTTAGCACTTAGTTGTACATCCGTGAACGGATTACCTTTTGAGTCACCATTAAGAACAATCTCATAAATACGCCATTTTTCAACTTTATTTTGAGCCGAAATACTCAAAACAGATAAAGAGACTGTAAATAATAGTATTAATCTACGCATAATTGTAATTGTTTTATAAATAT
>CBFGOI010000135.1:0-10852 GCA_965650335.1 uncultured Pedobacter sp.
TATTCAACATCAGACGGTACTGCAAGTGCATCCGCTAATGACTATACTGCAACAAGTGGAAGCCTAAGCTTCATCGGAGCGATAGGTGAGAGCAAAACAATTAGTGTATCCATCACCGGAGACCAGAAAATCGAAGCTGATGAGAGCTTTACTTTAACGCTAAGCAATCCTTCAACCAATTATAATGGTGGTTTAGTACTTAACACATCTTCTGTACTTGGAACTATCATTGACGATGATAACACCCTAAACAATAAAAAAATAACTATTACCACTGTAAATGGTGCCGAAGGTGGCGCCAATGGCAGCATGAAATTCAGCTTTCCTGATGGGGTTAGTACGGATGGTATTACAACTATATCGTACACACTTGGCGGAACAGCCAGGGACAATGGTATTGACTACAATATTTCTTCAACCGGAATATTATATATAACTGCTGGCCAGAACAGCGTAAGTCTACCTCTTGCTATAAGTGATGATCCATTCTTAGAAGGAATAGAAACTGTTTTAGTTAACGCAGGAGTTAGCAATGATAGATATACGGGTTTATCTGTAGACAACGGGCCTCAAACGCTTACCATAACTGATAATGATCGGGCCACTTTAACCATTTCAAGCCCGATAACAAAAATTGAGGGCCACAATGGATCAATCAAAGCAGTATTTGATGTGAAATTAAGCAATGAAACAGGCGGCGGTTTTACCTTAAACTATACTACATCTGATGGAACCGCGATGGCCTCAGATAATGATTATATTCCGGTAACAAACGGAACTTTAGCTTTTGAAGGTAAAGCCGGCGAGGTTAAGTCTTTTGAAATATCTATAATCGGCGATAGGAAAATCGAAGGAGATGAAAGTTTCCAGGTTTGGTTAAACAATCTTTCTGATAATTTCGGGGGATGTTTAACTTTTACTACTCCTTCAGCAACCGGAACTATTATTGATGATGATGATAGCAATGCGAATAAACAAATTACCATTAGTAAGTCTGACGGAACAGAAGGCGCAGCAGACGGAATCTTTACTTTTACTTTACCAGCAGGAGTCACTTTTGACACGCCAACGACTATAAATTACACCTTAAATGGATCAGCAAAAGGTGCGGGAATTGATTATACAAACTCCCAGGCAGGTTCGGTGATTATCAAAGCCGGAGAGAACTATGCCAACCTTATAATTGATCTGGTAGATGATTCTGGTCTTGAGCCCTCAGAAACAGTAATTCTAAAAACCGGACTTGTAACAAATAATAGCTACAATACAATTACGGTAGCTAATTCACCGCTGAGTCTTACTATTGAAGATAACGATAATGCATCTTTAACAATCAGCAAACCTGTTTTGATATCAGAGGGAAATAGTGGAATAACTAACGCAGTGTTCACCGTTACTTTGAATAATGGAACCGGAGATCCTTTTACCATTGATTATACAACAGTAGATGGCACGGCTACAGTTTTGGATAATGATTACATCGCAAGTACCGGAACCCTCACTTTTACAGGTAAAGCAGGCGATTTTGTAAATATTTCTGTACCTGTTAAAGGTGATCTGAAGATTGAAGAAGATGAGGATTTCACTGTAGAATTAAGCAATCTCTCGAATGATTTTGATGGCCGCTTAATTATAAACGAGTCTGCTTCCGGCCTGATAAAAGATGATGATAATACACTTGCTAACAAAAAAATTACGATTAGTAAAGTTGATGGTGCGGAAGGTAGCCGCGACGCAAGTTTTAAATTTAGTTTCCCTTCGGGAATTACTGCTGACGAATTTACTACCATTCCATATGTTTTAACGGGAACAGCTATTTGTGGTGGTGAGGATTATTCAGCACCTTCAACCGGGTCTGTAGTCATACCAGCAGGAGAAAACAGTGTAATTCTTGCACTTTCAGTCGTAGATGATGGAGTTGTAGAGAACACAGAAACAGTTATACTTACCGCTGGTGTTCCAGTGAACGATTGTTATGCTGGTATCGCAGTAATCAATTCTCCGATCACTTTAAACATCACAGATAACGACAAAGGAGAGTTAAAACTTAGTAAGCTGTCTGTAGTTTCGGAAGGCAATAGCGGTCCGACATTAGCCAGTTTTAGCGTTACCCTAACTGCCGCTACCGGAAGTAATTTTTCTGTTGGTTATACAACTTTAGACGGTACCGCAAAAGTTAATGATAATGACTATGTAGCTAAAACTGCCAATATTAACTTTAAGGGTACTCAAGGGGAAGTACAAACCATCACCATTCTTGTTAATGGCGATAGTAAAATAGAAAGCGATGAAGAGTTTAATCTCATCTTACGTAATTTATCAAATAGTTTCGGCGGTAAATTAACTTTTAGCGGAATGCCATCTACAGGCAGGATTTTAAATGACGATAACGGCACCATAACCATCTCTAAAACAGACGGTAAAGAAGGCGCTGCCGGCGGCTATTTCACCTTCAGTTTACCTTCCGGAGTTTATTGCGATAAGCCAATAGTTATTCCTTACGATTTAAGCGGAACTGCTTTAGGCAACAAGGTAGATTACCTGCTTAATCAGTCGGGTAGCATTACTCTACCTGCCGGGCAGAATAACGTAACTTTAAACCTGGTAATAAATGATGACGATGTCATCGAGCCTTCGGAAACTGTTAATTTAAGAACAGGAATTGTACTGAGCAGTATGCCGAATGCTATTCTGGTAGAAAATTCTCCGGTTGAGCTGCTTATCGAAGATAACGACGCAGCCTCCATCATACTCACAAATCCGGTAATTGTAAAAGAAGGAAACAGTGGATATGTTACCGCAGTGTTTAATGCAACACTTCCTTTAAGTACTTCAACTGGTTTTTCGTTTGATTATGCAACTTCGGATGGAACCGCCACAATTTCTGATAACGATTACCTACCGTTAACGGGACGATTAACATTCGCCGGAGCCGCAGGTGAAGTTCAAAAAATATCTGTTCTAATTAAAGGAGATCTGAAGATGGAGGCGGATGAGAAGTATATCATCAGTCTTACCAATTTATCGAACAACTTTGATAGTCGACTAAGTCTTAACTATTCTGAAGTTACAGGCGTAATTCATGATGATGATGTCCTTCCAATGGCAATGGCAGATATGATAATTACTCCGGAAGATACTCCAGTAACGTTCTCGCTTATTGCTAACGATGGTGACAGCGATGGCATAGATCCAACCAGTATCACCATTAAAACACCTCCTCTAAAAGGGGCTGTGAAAGTAAATCGCGATGGGACAGTAACTTATACGCCGGAATTAAATGACAACGGAACTCATTCTTTTACGTACACGGTAAAAGATATAACAGGCTTAGAATCTAATGAAGCAAGTGTTACCGTAACGGTTACGCCAGCCAATGATGCTCCGGTAGCCGAAGATGATATCTTCTACGTGCTTAGAGAGGGTACTTTAAGAGAAAATGTGAGTCCTAATGATTCTGATATTGATGGAGATATGCTTCGATTTAAAGTGACTGTTCCCCCAACAAAAGGAACATTAGTTTCATTCAATGAAAATGATGGCTCATTCATTTATACTCCGAACTCAACTACATTGTCTGGTTACGACGGATTTACATACCAGGTGATTGATGTCGCGGGACTTACGGATGATGCTGTAGTAACCATCGGGGTTCAGCCGAAAGCAATAGTGAAATTAACTCCAACATTAGTTACCATAAAAGAGGGCGAAGCCATAACAGTTACGGCAAAATTGTCAGAGCCAGTTCTTCAGGATGTAACTGTGGTGTTAGAATATAAGGGCGATGCAGAAGCAAATAAAGATTACAAATTAAGTGGCAATTCTGCATCTTTTATAATTAAAGCCGGAGACACAACGTCTACTCAACAATTAACTTTCAGCAGTACCAAAGATTATGTTAAAGAAGGCGACGAAGTTGCTGAAATTAATATTGCCTCAGTCTCATCTCTATATGTGGAAATAGAAAGCGGATCTGAAATTACCATCACAGAAGTTACTCCTGAAACAAAGCCTGTTGGGCCAGATGCAAACGGGGATATTAGCCCTGATCCTTACATGTCGCCAAACGGAGATGGTCTTGGAAACGAAAATTTCGTGATCTATAATATTGACAAATACTCTGATAACGAAGTGGTGATTTTTAATCGCTGGGGAAACGAGGTTTTTCGTATTAAAGGATACAACAATAAGGATAAAGCATTTTCTGGGTCGGCCAATGCAGGCTTGTTTGCTAATAAAGAATCAACTCTGCCGGAAGGTGTTTATTACTTCATGATTTATACAAAAGTTGATAATGTTATGAGGTTGAATAAAGGATATGTAATTATAAAGCGCTAGGGATATGAGAAGGGTTGTTATTTTATTCATTTTACTAATACTCAGTTTTCTGGGATACGGGCAACAGCAGGCTATGTATACTCAATATATGTTTAATACACTGGCTATAAACCCGGCTTATGCCTCTGTGGATGAATCCTTAACAATAACCGCACTTTCACGCCATCAGTGGGTGGGCTTTAAAGGGGCTCCGCAAACTCAAACTTTCGCCATACATACCCCTATAAAAGAATCGAATACTTTTGTTGGCGCATTATTAATAAATGATCAGGTAGGAGAGGTGCTGAAAGAAACCGGGGGATATTTCACGTTATCACAACGTGTAGAAATGTTTGACGACGCCTATCTGGCGGTAGGAATTAATGGAGGCGTAAGTAGCTTTCGTGCTGATTATTCTCAAAACTATAATTACAGCCCCGAGTCTATTAACGATCCCAAATTTTATAACTCCAGCACCATGCGTGGCAACTTTGGCGTTGGTGTGATGTTTTTTAATGATAATTATTATATCGGTTTATCCTCACCGCATTTCTTTGCCAGAGATTTTTCTTCTTTCAATGAGGAATCATCATCCCCTAAAGTTAAGCCTCACTTTTTATTTCAGGCAGGTTCATTAATTGAGTTTAGCTATGATTTTAAATTTAAACCAAACCTGTTAATTAAATATGTAAATGGTTCTCCAATGCAGGCGGATTTAAATGCCAACGTATTAATAAAAGAAACTTTGTGGCTTGGAGCATCTTATCGTACGATGGATTCTTTTGATGCTTTAGCGTCGGTATTTATTACTCCGGATATACAATTGGGATATTCTTACGATTTCTCTCAAACAGAACTCTCAAAAGTTCAAAAGGGCTCTCATGAAGTTATGCTGAAATTTAGATTTGCTGTGAAGGGTAGAGATCATAATGCTTGTTATTGGTAAGCCTATTCATTTCAGCTGTTCGTGTAATCAAACCTTTTTAATTTACACCTGTTTCTTTTTCACACCTAATTATCAAAAACATGGACAGATTAGAATTAAAAGGAAAATGGAACGAGCTTAAAGGAAAAATTAAGCAATCTTATGGGGATTTAACCGACGATGACCTGACTTACGAAGAGGGTAAAGAAGATGAACTTTATGGTCGCTTACAAAATAAAACAGGTAAAACCCGCGAAGGGGTAATCGACTGGTTGAGAAGTCTATAAAACAATGGCCCTGTAAAATACAGGGCCATTATTTTATCATTTAAGCGTACTACATTGCAGCAATTGAAAAATTGTCGTGAAACACGGCCCAGTCAAAATCCATCATAGAGCGCCACATTTCAATATTGACTCTCTTTTGCGCTAAGTCAAACTTTGGATTAAAAGAACTTTTATAGGTGCTGCCTGGAAAAGAACATATAGCTTTATGCTTAAAAGTAAAATTTATCCCATCTGTAGAATAGCCAAAAAACAATCGTCCGCCATTGCCGTAACCGTTAAAGTTGGTTGTGGTTATGAGAAGCATCCAAAATTTATTTAGTTTTTTTACCTCTAAATGCCATGGCTCTTGAGTGTCTCCCCAAGGTCTCCCCGCAATTTTAATCAAATCAAAACCATTATCCTTTTCGGGATTAAATTTTAACGGATCGGAAGATATCATTCTTCTGATGCTGTATTTATTAAAATAATTGCCGGCCTGGTTTTCAACACCACAAACGGCGTAACAATAATATTGATCAGCATCTTTGATAAAAGACGGTGATATTACATCAACAACTCCATAAGGCATTTTACACACCAGCTCTTTACTGCCCCAGTGTATACCATCGGCACTTTTTCTCACGTAAATAGCTCTTGTATCGGCAAGGGTGGCTCGCCAATAACAATAAAGCATGTTATTTTCAAACATTAAGTTTACATCTGAATTAAAGCCAATGTCTCTGGGGCAGGGCTCAATCGGATTGAAGATGCCCCTGGGTTCAATCCAGGTTATCCCATCGTTTGAACAAAAAATATGAGGGTTTTCATATTGGCTATCAGTATGAGGATAGGGAGTTAAAGATGCCCAATAATTGTACCCGCTCCATTTGTTTTCAAAAAACAAAATCGAAGGATGTGTCCATCCTGATGATGACAGTCTTAATTCTGGACTTTTGCCTTGTATTTCACGCCCTATTGCCAGCGAATTAAAGCCAATTGGTGTTCCCGAGGGGGTAAATTTAATTCCTCCTAAATCTAATGCCGTTATTTCAGAAGAAATTTTAGGTGGTACTGTAGGGGCAATATCGGTAATCTTTTCTTTTTTACACGATGCCAGGATGATACTTAAACATACGACATAAAATCGTACAACGGGTTTAATCCTCATACTATTAGTTTATAACGGTTGTTGCTTGGAGCCTTATGGGAAGGCTGCTCATCATTTACAATGCAATGTAACAAGAAAGTTTCACTTAAGCATCGACGAAATTTTATTTTCAAACACCCTGTAAGCGAGGGTCATTCAGCCATTCTTTTTTTTGTAATTTCGCTGTCGTACTTACAATGAATCTTTAGCTATTCTGGTTAGATAAGTATCAGGATCAATTTTATTATACATTGATGGAACCAACATGAGCATGTCTTTTACAAAAAGTGACGAAAATGCTGATGATAGCTTCATCTCCGATAAAAAACAATTATTCTCTGATGAAAAATGATAAGCCCACTATTTTAGTGGTGAACGATGATGGTATTGATGCTCCGGGTATTAAAGTGCTGATGGACGCAATGAGTACGCTCGGGAATGTGGTGGTGGTTGCTCCCGATGGCCCACAGTCGGGTACCGGGCATGCTATTACCATTGCAAAGCCGCTTCGTTTAGATAAAGTGCATATCTATCCCGAATATGAAATGTACAAATCTTCGGGCACTCCGGTGGATTGTGTGAAGTTGGCTGTCAACAAAATATTTAAAGGTAAAAAGCCTGATTTATGTGTTTCGGGGATTAATCACGGACTTAATCATTCGATCAATATTCTGTATTCGGGCACCATGTCTGCAGCCATGGAAGGCGCCATCGAAGGAATTCCTTCAATCGGCTTTTCATACGACGACTTTACTTACGATGCTGATTTTACTGCATGCGTCCCCTTTATCAAAATGATTGCAGAACAGGTATTAACTAATGGGATGCCGCAGTCGACATTGTTAAACGTCAATTTTCCCAATACCTCAAAACTAAAGGGAATTAAAGTCTGCCGTCAGGCTAATGCTAAATATGCTGAGGAGTTTGATGAACGTCTTGATCCGCATAAGCGGAATTATTACTGGCTAACAGGCGTTTTTCAGTCGGGCGATAAAGGTGAAGATACAGATGTATGGGCCTTGGATAATGAGTTTGTTTCGGTTGTACCGGTGCAGTTCGATTTAACGGCGCACCATGCAATTCCAATTTTAAATAGCTGGCAATTTGATGTTAAAGCGTGATAATGTTTGGTTAGGATTAGTTCTTGGTTTGATTCTTCCGGGACTGGCATTCCTCTTCGTCGAGATCCTTAAAAAGAATATTAAAGTATTAGAAAAAGACGATTTGCTCTACATAGGCTGTGTTGCATTGAATCTGCTATTGATGAGATTTTTTGTCAGAGCGTACAAGGAAAATACAGCAAAGGGTATTATAGCAGCGACATTTGTTTGTGCTTTTATATTTTTTTATCATAAAATGCGGCAATGACCTATTATCTAATAGCAGGAGAAGCTTCGGGCGATTTGCATGGAGCTAATTTGATGAAAGCCTTAAAAGCCGAGGATACGAATGCTCATTTTCGTTTTCTTGGCGGCGATCTGATGCATGCCGAAGGCGGTGAACTGGTAAAGCACTATTCTGAAATGGCATTTATGGGCTTTGTGGAAGTGCTTTTTAATATACGTACGATTCTTAAAAATCTTAAGAATACAAAAGCAGACATTCTTGCAAATAAACCCGATGTTTTAATTCTTATAGACTTTCCCGGCTTCAATTTAAAAATTGCCGAATTCGCAAAGAAAAAAGGTATTAAAGTTTTCTACTATATCTCACCTAAAGTATGGGCATGGAATCAAAAGCGGGTTCTGAAAATAAAGAAGGTCGTAGATAAGATGTTTTGCATCCTGCCTTTTGAAAAAGATTTTTACAAGTCATGGGGGATGGAAGTTGAGTATGTCGGAAATCCATTGTTAGATGCAATCGCAGACTTTAAACCCGACGAACGTTTCAGATTGACTCATTCTTTAGGCGAGAAAGCAATTATTGCTTTGTTGCCAGGTAGCAGGAAGCAGGAGATAACCCGAATTTTGCCCCCAATGCTGAGCCTGTTGCACCAGTTTCCGAATTATCAGTTTGTAATCGGGGGTGCTCCGGGATTTACCGAAGAATTTTACCAGAAATTCGTGGGGGATGATAAAGTGCCGGTGGTCTATAATCAGACCTATAATCTGTTGAAAAACTCTGATGCGGCAATTGTTGCTTCGGGTACAGCCACACTGGAAACAGCTCTTTTAGATATTCCACAAATTGTGGTTTATAAAGGAAATCCCATAAGTATCGGAATTGCCCGTATGCTGGTCAAAATAAAATATATCTCGTTGGTAAATCTGATAATGGATATGCCTGTAGTAAAAGAATTAATACAGGAAGATTGCAATACTGAATTGCTTACCAGGGAGCTCAATGCTATTTTGCATGATCCCCTGTATCGCAGCCAGATGCTTATAAATTATCAGCAGCTGGCTGAGAGGATGGGAGAACCCGGCGCTTCGGAAAAAGCTGCCAAGCTTATTGTACAGTCTCTTAATGCTTAAGACACATGGATTTATTTAAAACGTCTCTGTTGGTTTCTTACAGGAACAGGAATTAATTCCGGTTCTCTCTTCTTTAAACCATTGATAAACTCTGAAACTAACTCTTTTAATCTTTCAAACATAATATTTTCCCTCTTCTATGTAACCTTGAAAATTGTTCTATAATCTTACGCTTAATTTTTGATATTATTGTTCAACTTCGGTCCAGTTAAATAAAGAATTTTCTGCCGGACTTTTTGCTTGTTTCATTAAGGCAAGTAATGTTTTTGTTTTTACTGGATTTTGTTTGGAAAGGTTATGTTTTTCTGCGATATCGGTATTTAAATTATAAAGTTCCAGAATTTCCGCTTTTCCTTTCTCTTTATACCTGATCAGTTTCCAGTTTTCCTGCAATATGGCCTCTTTAAATTCGCCTTCATTAAATTGCCAGTAAAGATAATCGTGTTTTTGTTTCTGCGTTTTTCCGGATAGTGCATTCATAAAAGAAAGTCCGTCAATGTTTTGCGGTGGTTTTACGCCAGTCAATTCATTAAAAGTTGGCATAATATCCCAGAAGGCCCAAATGTCACTCCTCGTTTTTCCGGCAGGAACTTTTCCCGGTGCTCTTACAATCATTGGAACTCGTATACCCCCTTCGTACAGGTCTCGCTTTACACCTCTTAACTGTCCGCTTGAATTGAAAAATTCAGGATCTCCGCCGCCTTCTCTGTGTGGACCATTGTCGCTGGTGAAAAAGATATAAGTATTTTCATCTAAGCCGAGATCTTTTACCAGTTGCAGCACTCTTCCTATGTCAGAATCCATTTTATCAATCATCGCTGCAAAAGCAGCCCGCGGCTGTAATTGTGTATGGTACGATTGGCCTTTTTGGTAGAAAGGTTTTTCAGGACCGAACTTACTGCTGCCATCCGGGTTGCGGTATTTTTTCATTAAAGCTTCCGGCACTTTTAATTCGGCATGCGGAAGTGTGATTGGCAGATAGAGAAAGAATGGCTTTTCCTTATTTTCTTGTATAAAGGCCAGGGCTTTGTTTACAATCAGATCCTCGGTATACTCACTTGAATCTACCTGTACTTTTTTTAGTTGATGATTTTGTATCTCAAATAAATGATCAGTAAAATAATAATGTGCGTGTCTTTGAAGAAGGTAGCCGTAGAAGCTGTCGAAGCCTTTTAAATGCGGAGCTCCGGGTTCGTTCTCCAATCCCAGTCCCCACTTTCCGAACATGCCTGTAGTATAACCGCTCTTTTTCATTTGTTGCGCCAGGGTAGAATCCTGAGGGCGGAGAGAAACGTTTCCGTTGCCACGGACATATGCATGACCCATGTGTTGTCCGCTCATCAGAGATGCCCTGGAAGGAGCACAAACAGTGCTTCCTGCATAAAACCTGGTAAATTTGGTTCCCTCCTTAGCCATTTTATCTATGTTTGGGGTTGGCACAGGGCTTTTAGGATTATAGCTGGTCAGGTTTCCGTAACCTAAATCATCCGCAAGGATAAAAATGATATTTGGTTTCCTGGCTGTGCTTTGGGCAGAAAGCTTACTGGATTGAAAAACTGCTGCGATAAAACAAACGCAGACAATTTGAAAGATAAATTTCATTGGGTTAATTTAGAGAGAACATTTGATTTTACCAATGTTTTTACTCTTTTTGCACCCATATAACTGGAATATGACAAAGGCTTTTCTTTTTGATTTAAATGGGACAATGATTGATGATATG
>CBFGOI010000136.1:0-10832 GCA_965650335.1 uncultured Pedobacter sp.
GGAGGACGGCATCCGCGCCCTGGTCGAGGACGTGACCCGGCGCCACGGCCGCATCGACGGCGTCGTGCATGGCGCGGGCGTGATCGAGGACAAGCTGCTGGCCGACAAGCGCAGCGACAGCTGGTCGCGCGTGGTCGACACCAAGGTCATCGGCCTGTTGCTGTTGCAGAAGTTCGTCGATCCGTCGGCGCTGAAATTCCTTACCGTGTTCAGTTCTGTGGCCGGCCGCTACGGCAACAGCGGCCAGTCCGACTACGCGACCGCCAATGAACTGATGAACCGGCTGTGCATTGCATTGCAGGCCCGTTGGGGCCAGCGCGTGGCCGTCAGCGCCCTGTGCTGGGGACCGTGGGGCGCGACCAAGTTCGGCGCCGGCATGGTGACCGCCGAGACCGAGGCCAAGTTCGCCGAGCAGGGCGTGAGGCTGGTATCGGCGTCGCTGGGACGGCGCCTGTTCCGGCAGGAACTCGCCCGTGCCGCGGGCACGCCGGTGGAAGTGATCTGCGGCGAAGCGTTGTGGGATTCGCGCGAAGCGGAACTCGGCGTCATTCGCCAGGACGCCGAGGCGCCTGCCGTCGCGGCGCCCGGCCCGCTGATCGGCCGCAGCGAGGAAATGGCCGGGCTTGGCGGCGAGCGGATCCTGCCGGTAACGCTGGACCCGGAGCGCCACAGCTACCTGCGCGAACACGTGCTCGACGGCAGGTACCCATTAAATACCGGGATGAAGTTGAACGCTTTGCCCGTGCTCATAAGCTTGATTTTGGGCACAAACCTGTTGTGGAGAATACCAATATTCCTGTTATCCCTCCGCTTCCAGAATTACAAGTGTCTATTCCATTAAAGCCTCATTTCATCTTAAGGCCTTACCAGCAAAAGGGAATTGCCTACGGTCTGGAAAAGAAGCGTTTTATCAACGGGGATGATATGGGATTAGGGAAAACAGCACAAGCGATTGCAACAATAATAGCATTCGGTAAGTTTCCTGTTTTAGTGATTTGCCCCTCTGCTGTAAAAGAGAACTGGAAACGTGCCATCGAAAGTATATCGTACAAAAAGGCTATTGTTCTTCAGGATTCCATTAAACATACTTTTCCTGAGTTTCACCGTGTTGGTATGGCTGATTTCTTTATTACCAACTATGAGAGCCTTAAAAAGTATTTTGTTGAGGATATCAAAAAGCCAGCAAAGGGGCGTTTCAGGATTACAGATATCGTTTTCAAAAAGAAATACCTCGATTTATTCCAGGCTGTAATAGTTGATGAGATTCATAAAGTAAAAGATTCAAAAACTCAGAATTATAAGTTCACCCGAGGTATAACCATGGGTAAGGAAATTGTAATAGGCTTAACCGGTACCATGGTAGTAAATAAGCCTATTGATCTTGTAAGTCAGTTAACAATCATTAACCGTTTGCCTGAATTTGGCGGCTATAGTACCTTTAAACAGAATTATTGTGCAGGCCCTAAAGAAGCATCGAAGCTAAAAGAGCTGAATTATCATCTGAATACAATCTGTTATTTCAGACGTAATAAGTCGGATCCTGAAATCAAAGCTTTCCTTCCGGATAAATCAAGACAGATCGTTGTTTGTGAGCTTTCAGAATTTGCACGTAAAGAATATAAGCATGCACAAGCTAATCTTGAATCTTATTTAAGTGAAGTTCGCGGTAAATCTGATGATCAGATTGAAAAGAGTATGAAGGGCGAGGTGATGGTTCGCATCGGTATTCTAAAAAATATCAGTGCTCGTGGTAAGCTGGCTGATGCTTTCGACTTTATTCATGATCTTGTTTCGCAAGGTCAAAAGGTTGTTGTTTTCGCTAATCTAAGGGACGTTATCGCACAAGTACAGGAGAAGTTCCCTAAAAGCGTACGTATTACAGGAGATGAAAATCCAATTCAAAAGCAAGCAGCCGTAGATAGATTTAAAACAGATCCTAATATTCAGGTTATAGTCTGCAGTATTAAAGCAGCTGGTACCGGTGTGGATGGGTTACAGGATATCGCATCTGAAGTTGTGTTTATTGAAATGGGATGGCATGCAGCTGTTATGGATCAGGCTGAGGATAGACTTTATCGCACTGGCCAGCATAAGAATGTGATGTGTACTTACTTCATCGGAAAAGATACGATCGATGATTGGAATTACAAGCTAATTGAATCTAAACGAAATATTGCCAATACCGTTACAGGCGCCGAGGATGATGTGGATGTTAGCTTCATAGATGATGTTATCAATCTTTTTACCAAATAATATACGCAAATCAAACATTTATAATAATGGATAACTATCAGGAGTTTCTGGAGAATAAGATTGTTGTGGCTGAGGAATATGGATTCAACATAAAGAATCCTATTGGCGATATTCTTCCTCATGCAAAGCAAATAACAAAATGGTGTTTAAAAGGAGGCAGGAGGGCCATCTTTGCAAGTTTCGGTCTAACAAAAACCGCAATGCAATTAGAGCTTGCATACCAGGTGATTAAAAAAACTAAAAAGCCGTTTTTAATAGTCATGCCTTTGGGCGTAGTAGGTGAGTTCAAGCGTGACAATGAACTGTATTTTGGTAATGCAATTGAAACGCTTTATATCACAGATAGCAACTCAATTGATAAGTATGAGCCCAAAATATACCTTACCAATTACGAGAGGATCCGGAAAGGGGATATAGATGCTTCCAAGTTCGGAGGTGTTTCTTTTGATGAAGCCTCAATACTTAGAAACCTTAAAACTGAAACTACAAACTATGTTTTAGAGCATTTCAGGAAAGTTCATTACAGGTTTGTTGCAACGGCAACCCCTACACCGAATGATTTTATTGAGATATTAAATTACGCTGATTATTTAGGCGTTATCGATCGTGGACATGCGTTAACGAGATTCTTCCAGCGTGACAGCACGAAAGCCGGCCATCTTACACTTTACCCGAATAAGAAAGAAGAATTCTGGAAGTGGGTTAGTACATGGGCTGTATTCATAAACAAGCCTTCTGACTTAGGTTTTGATGATACTGGTTACAACTTACCTAAAATGCATCTGCATGAAATAGAGGTAAAGAATTATACTGATGATGTAATCCAAAATAAGAAAGGTGATATCGTTCTGTTCAAAGATACTACTAAAAGCTTGGTTGATGTTTCCCGGGAGAAATCTGACAGCGTTCAGGTTCGTATTGAAGAGGCCTTTAAAATCGTAAATACCAAACCTGATGAGAATTGGATTCTTTGGCATCATCGTGAAGCTGAAAGAACAGCCATTGAACAGAAGTTTAAAGGCTATGATTTGAAATCAGTTTACGGATCTCAGGAAAATTCTTTAAAAGAAGATCTTCTGATCAGTTTTTCAAAAGGAGAATATAAAATCCTGTCCAGTAAGCCAGTGATAGCCGGATCCGGATGTAATTTCCAGCATGCCTGTTATAATATGGTATTCGTAGGAATTGACTATAAGTTCAACGACTTCATTCAAGCAATTCACAGAGTTTTTCGCTTCAGGCAGGAAAAAGAGGTTCATGTTTATATTCTCTTTACTAATAACGAAAGAGAAGTATTAAAAACTCTAAAACAGAAGTGGGCCAATCATATCGAGCTTCAAACAGAAATGATAAATATAGTCCGTGAATACGGTTTAAATAGCGATAAAATAAAAGCAGATATGAAACGACAGATTTTCAAGAATCCACGACATGCTAAAGTTGGAGGTGCAACGGTTTACAACAATGATACTACCATTGTTCATCAGCAAATGGAGGAAAACAGTACAGATATGATTCTTACCTCAATTCCTTTCGGTGATCATTATGAGTATTCTGATAATTACAATGACTTTGGCCATAACCACGGAAATGCAGAATTCTTCAAACAAATGGATTTTCTTACCCCAAATTTATTAAGGACATTAAAGCCAGGTAGAATTGCTGCAATTCATGTGAAGGACCGGATCCGTTATTCTTATCAAAACGGTACCTCATTCACAACCATTTCAGACTTTTCAGGGCAAACAGTTGCACATTTTGAAAAGCATGGTTTCTTTCTGGTTGGTAAGATTACTGTAACTACGGATGTAGTTCGTGAGAATAATCAAACCTATCGTTTAACATGGGGTGAGCAAAGAAAGGATGCAACTAAAATGGGTGTCGGACTTCCTGAGTATATCCTTCTTTTCCGTAAACGTCCGACTGAAATGAATAATGCTTATGCTGATCAACCGGTAATTAAAAAGATCGATGAATATTTATTAAGCCTTTGGCAGCTTGATGCTCATGCTTATTGGAAATCATCTGGAGACAGGTTTTTAAGTTTTGAGGAGCTTTCAAAGGCTGATATGAAATATGTATTCAATGCCTGGAAGAAATACGATAAAGAAAACATATATAATTTTCAGGAACATTTAAGGGTGTGTAATGATCTTGATGCTTCAGGTCGGTTAAGCAAGCTGTTTATGACTATTCCCCCTACCAGCTCAAATGATTTGGTTTGGACTGATATCAACAGGATGAATACCTTGAACGCTAATCAGGCCAATCGGAAAAAGGAAAAACATATTTGTCCGCTTCAATTAGATATCATCAAACGTTTGATCTTCCGATTTACGAATGAGGGCGATATTGTAGATGATCCTTTCGGCGGTCTATTCTCTACACCGTATGTAGCTCTTGAAATGAATCGGAATGCAATAAGTTCGGAACTGAATCCGGATTATTATGATGATGGATTGTTCTACTTGAAATCTATAGAATACAAGATTAACATCCCTACTTTATTTGATCTTTTATCCGAAAATATACCTAAAGCGAACATTAATAATAAAGAGGGAGAGGCAGCATAATGGCAGATTTATTCGCTCAAAGCGGTGCAATACTAAGCGATTGCAAGCTTTACCGTTATAGACTTTGGCGTATTTGGGATGAAAAAAAACCTCTTGTTTTATTCATCATGTTAAATCCTTCTACAGCCGATGCAATGCAAGATGATCCAACAATTCGCAGGTGCATCAACTTTGCTCATACTTGGGGATACGGTGGTATAATGGTAGGTAATTTATTCGCTTATCGCAGCACGGATCCTAAAGAGTTACTAAATGTTGAAAATCCAGTAGGAGAGGATAATAATCGTCACATTCTGGAAATGCATGCTCAATGCAAGCTAACTGTTTGCGCCTGGGGAAATGTAAAAACAAAAGCTAAACCTCTTATTGGTATCGATAACTCAGAGCTATATTACCTCGAGCTAACTAATTCCAATAATCCCCGTCACCCACTTTACGTGAAAGGTGATGTTCTTCCCAAAAAATTCGATATACAGGAGGTGAGGTGGTTATGAAACAACATTTCATGTATTCAGAGGGCGGTGGTTTCCGTCCTCAATTAGTTAAAAATCCGGATGAAATTGAATTCATCATCATTGATCTTTTTTGCGGCGCCGGCGGTACAACAACAGGATTCGATAGAGCATTATTGAATGGCAAAAAATGTGCACTGGTTATAGCATGTGTTAACCATGATGCAAAAGCTATCAAATCTCATTGGATGAATCATCCTGAAGTTGTACACTTCGAAGAGGATATTCGCACGCTTGAGCTTTCACCCTTGGTTGATCTTTTAATTAAATACCGTCTGTTATACCCAAATGCTAAAGTTATCCTTTGGGCCTCGCTTGAATGTACAAATTTCAGCAAAGCAAAGGGTGGTCAGGCTCGTGACGCGGATAGCAGAACATTGGCTGAAAATCTTTACATGCATTTCGATCCGATTAAAAAGGAATATCATGTAGGTGATAGTTATATCCAGATTCTTAATCCGGATTATATCATGATCGAGAATGTCGTTGAATTCATGAGCTGGGGACCGTTGGATGAGAACGGTAAACCCGTTTCCCGTAGATCAGGATCCGACTGGTTACGCTGGAGAAAAGATATTAATAGTCTGGGGTACCGTGACGAGTGGAAGGAAATGAACAGTGCCGATTTTGGAGCTTATACTTCACGTAACCGCTTATTTGGATGTTTTGCAAAGCCTGGACTGCCTATCGTTTGGCCTGAAAGCACACACGCTAAAAAGCCTGTTGTTGGTGGCATGTTTGGCACTCAACAGAAATGGAAAGCGGTTAAGGATGTTTTAGATTTCCGCGACGAAGGAACAAGTATTTTCAACCGAAAGAAAGCATTGGTTGATCCTTCGCTGGAAAGGATATATGCAGGATTGATAAAATTCGTCGCTGGCGGTAAAGAATCATATATGGTTAGGTATAACAGTATGAGTGCGAATGGAGGTTTTAAGCAAACAGCCACCGATATCGACAAACCCTGCCCGACAGTTTCTTGTCAAGGTAGATTAGCGCTAGTCAATACATCATTTATTGCAAAATATTATAGTGGTAAACCAGCCGGAAAGGTTATCCCGGTGACAGGTCCGGCTGGAACTATTAAAACATCGGATGGACAAGCGCTAGTTCAGTGCAAGCCGTTTATTCTTAATACCAATTTCAATAATTCAGCGACATCTATTGAAGAACCCTCAAAAACATTACTTGCAAGTAGGCACCATCCATATATATTAAATCCTTGTTTTTTGACTAAATATTATGGAAAAGGTGAAAATGTGCACTCTGTTGAAGGTCCCGCTAACACATTAGGTACCCGGGATACATTCTCTAAAATTCAAACGTGCTTTTTTGATAAAACCTTTACAGGAAATGGCAATATTCAGTCCATTGAAAGCCCTGCTGGCGCGGTTCTTCCAAACGATAAACACCGGCTAATTAATTGCCAACCAATATCATTCATTCTAAATCCTTCACATGGGGGACATACTACTTCAACAGAAGTACCTTCACCTGTAATCGTAGCAAGTCAACATAAGGCTCCTTTGTATCTCATTCAGTTCACTACTCACGAACATGTTCATATTCCAATTTATGATGATGATTCTGAAGTTATGATCAGGATTAAACGGTTTATGGCTTTGTATGGCATAGCTGATATTAAGATGAGGATGTTAAAGATAGACGAGCTGCTTCCAATTCAAGGTTTTCCAAAAGATTATCAATTATTCGGGAATCAGACTGATCAGAAAAAATTCATCGGCAATTCGGTTGTTCCGCATGTGGTAAAATGTTGGGCTGAAGCGATGGCAGGAAAAAACAGAGTTTTAAGGAGGGTTGCAGCGTGAAAGAACTATTCAATCCCGGTGATAAAGTGAAAGTTATTACAGGGAATTATAAAAACAGAACAGGTGAATTTATTAAAAACTGTTCATCGGTATTTCCTGAGTACTGCCGCATCAAATTAGATCTAAAAAGCCGTGAAAGAACGCAAAAAATAGTGATGATCCAAAAAAGTGAAATTGAATTAAGTAAATGAAAAAAGGAACTCAAACGAATTTATTTGAAGGTTCGAAACGCCTTCAAATGAATGAAAGTATCGAATTAACTATCCAGTCCTTACAAGCTTACGGACCCAAATATAATTATTGGTGTATGGCATGGAGTGGCGGAAAAGATAGCACTACTCTTGTAACATTGATTATCTGGTTGATAATCTCCAAAAAGATTACACCTCCAAAGAAGATTTATATAATGTATGCTGATACCAGGCTTGAATTAACCCCTCTCTTCTATGCAGCTCAGCAAATAATGGAAGAGCTAAACTATCATGGTTATGAAGTTGAGGTAGTTATGGCATCAATGGAAAATAGATTCTTGACCTACATTTTGGGTCGAGGCGTTCCACCTCCTAACAATGCCACTTTCAGATGGTGTACATCCAGAATAAAGATTGAGCCAATGGAAGTTGCTCTCGAAAAACTTGTAGGTGATTTGGGTGAAAAGGTTTTGATGCTCACTGGGGTCAGACAAGGTGAATCCGCTATTCGGGACGCCAGAATTGTTTTATCGTGCTCGAAAAATGGTTCAGAATGTGGTCAAGGGTGGTATCAGGAAACTTTACCCAAAGCATTATGTGATACCTTAGCTCCAATTCTTCATTGGCGTGTATGCCATGTTTGGGAATGGTTGAAACATTGGGCTCCCCTTCCCGAGTATGGTGATTTCTCAACCGAATTAATAGCCGATGCTTATGGTGGTGATGAAGCTGAAGAATTAAACGCTCGAACCGGTTGTATGGGATGTCCCTTAACCGATAAAGATACTGCACTTGACAACCTTCTTAAAAAACAAAAGTGGGAATACCTATCTCCATTGAAGCGGTTGAGGCCTATTTATCGCGAATTAAGGAAACCTCAAAACAGATTAAGGAAAACAGGCAAAGAGATAAGTAACGAAAAAAATAAGCAGCGCATGGGGCCAATAACTATGATAGCTAGAGAATGGGCTTTTAATGAAATCCTTTCTATTCAGAATGACATTAATGTCGCTGCTGAATTAAATGGTATGCCAAAAGTTTATCTTCTAAATGAAGAGGAACAGGATTTTATAAAGAAATGTTGGTCTGAAAACCTTTGGCCAAACAAATGGACTGGAGATGAGCCTACCGCCGACACTCCAATGGATACCGTCTATTCCGATGGATCTATCCAGCCTTTAATTCAATTCGGAGATTAGCCATGAAGAAGAAACTTTCAGAACAAAGAGTATATAATATCCTGCAATCAGTTCAAATAATGCAGGTCCTATCAGAGGCAATAAAGATCGAATTTCAGTCCGAATTAATAGATACAGACTTGAAGAACCCGGCCATTAACCAGCATGCAAAGCGAATTAAAGAATCAGCATCAGCTATTCAGATTCATCTTACTGGCTTAGTCAAAAACAAGGATAAGGAGTATTTCAGCTATGAATATGCAGTGGAAATGCACCGTGTAATAAAACACTTTGTCGGCATGGATATTAACCAGGTCCGGGAGTTCATGGATGGCGTGGATGAGATAATGACAGCAAATGAACACTCTCATTGAAATTGAACAATATGCGCTTGTTCAGTATCTTATAAACAACCATCCCGGGCCGATCATCAGGCAAATTATAGAAGATCGTTTAAGTTTTCTGGAGGGTTTGAAATACAACCTTCCAGATAAATCCTACAAGTCCGGGAATACGGTTGCCTGCTTTCACAAACCAACTTTCAAGGAGTATAACAGTGTTGCAGAAGCCGCAAGAGATCTGGGTGTAAACTACTTTACACTAAAGCTCGATATTGATACGGAAAAGTGTAAATATGGTGTGTATCGGTTGTAAAATAAATTTGCAAAAGTGTGAACTTGTTATGTACTTTTGTACTTCACAATCACCCCCGATAAATAGCCTTTTTAATCACTCCTCTGCGTTCGTTGGGAGTAGACTGCATTTACATCTGTATATTTTTTTGATACATAATATACGTAAAAATAACATTAGTAATATTTAATAATGGCTGAAGATAAGAAGTCTTTCATTTTATATGCCGACCTTATTCATACCGTCAAGAAGCTGCCGAAGGATAAAGCCGGCGAGCTATTTATGACGATCCTGAGTTATGTAAACGATGAGAATCCAACCATTGAGGATGTTCTTATTGATATCGTTTTTGAGCCAATAAAACGGCAAATGAAGCGAGATTTACTCAAGTATGAATCCAAAAAAGAACAGTATTCAAGAGCTGGAAAAGCTGCTGCGGAAGCTAAAAAAGCGTTACGAGAACAGAACGAACGACAACGATCGTTAACGACCGTTAACGAAGGTTCAACGTTTTCAACTGTAACTGTTAATGTAAATGATAATGTTACTGTTAATGATACTGTTAATGTAACTGTTACTGATACACCTATAGAACCGTGGGCGTGTGATGATTTAGAAATTGAATATGATATTCTGACCTTTTTTAAGTTTAACGAGGTTGCAAATTTTGATAAACTGAAAATCATTTCAGATTTCACCTATGCTTTAAAAAGTAAAAACAGGCTGGATTACTTTAAAGATCAGTTTAAGTTTTACAAACAATTCAAAGAATTATCCGGAGAGCGGATACACAACTTCATGTCTTTCTTAGGAAATCAGAACACCGGCTTTGATGATGGAAAATGGGATGATGCTAATTGGGAACAAAAATTTATTGACGAACAAAAAAAATTGAATGATGGAAAAAAGGACAAATCAAACTTTGCAGTTATCGCAGATATCAAAAGAACTGACGGTCGCAAACCATTCGATAGATTGTGATGATGTAGAGCTTACTGAAGATGAACTATCAGACCTCATCAGAAAAGCCAAAATTGCAAAAGCTGGAAGACTTGCTTCAATTGCCTACGCTGAAAAATTACGAAAAGAACTTGTTAGACCTGAATTCTCAGCCGAAGAATTGCAAGAATATATCTTTCAACGTTTCCCAGGCTTTGAAATCGATGAATGGAATAAAAAAGCTTTCGATGCTCTTTGTCTGTACTTCGCCAATGATCCTGAATTTGAAAACTATGGAAATGATTTCTCTCTTTCAAAAGGCATCATGATGTATGGGCCAATCGGATGCGGTAAAACATTTTTGATGGATGTATTTTCAATCAATACCAAATTACCATACAAAGTAATCGAGTGTCTTGAGATAGCAAGTGATTATTCGGAACGTGGTGAAGAATACCTTTCTCGTTATTTTAATCTTTCCCCTGCATATCCTCAACAGAATTTAGGACACGATCAAATAGGTTGGTGTTTTGATGATTTAGGTCAAGAAGATACCAAAAAGCGCTTTGGAAATAGCATGAATACTCTTGAATATATTCTTTCACGTGCTTATCGAAATGAAATGTCTGGTAAGATTCACATTACTACAAACTTAACTGGCTATGATATTGGTAAGATTTACGGTCCACGGTTACGCAGCCGTATGCGTGAGATGTTTAACGTT
>CBFGOI010000137.1:0-10496 GCA_965650335.1 uncultured Pedobacter sp.
TACAAGTTGATGTACATAAGCATGTTAGATTCTTCACGCGTGATCTTTACCCCTTCACGTACCACCAGAGGTGGTAGTTTATTGATTACGGAAGCTACGCGATTCTGAATATTTACCGATGCGAGATTGGGGTCGGTTCCCAGCTTAAATATTACCTGTATAGTAGCCTCGCCGTCATTACCCGCATCAGAGGCCATATATTTCATTCCAGGTACTCCGTTGATCGCTCTTTCCAGTGGGATGAGCACCGATTTGGTCATCAACTCGCCATTGGCACCCGGGTATTCTGCAGTGATATTTACCTTCGGTGGTGAAATGGAAGGGAATTGCGTTACCGGTAACTGAGTAATAGCCAAAACTCCCAGAAGGGTAATAATGAGCGATATTACAATAGACAGGACCGGCCTGTGTATAAATTTATTAAACATCGAATTCTTCTTTTAGAAATTGAACTACTATTCTGTTTTTAATTGCAGATGGGAAATAACTTCCCTTGGAGCCATGAATGTGTATTCGATCTTATCATCATCTTTTACATTCTGGACACCTTCAAGCAGGATCTTATCATTTTCGGAAAGTCCATTTCCTACCACGTACAAGTCAGGCATTTCATTGCTGATGCTGATGTTCCTTGACCGTATTACATTGTTCTTATCAACTACAAATACGTATACCTTATCCTGAATTTCGTAAGTCGCTTTTTGTGGGATAACCAGTGCATTTTTAAGCGGAACGCACATTTGAACCTTGCCTGTTTCGCCATGCTTTAAAAGCCGCTCCGGATTTGGGAACCTTGCTCTGAAAGCAATATTTCCAGTCTCGTTGTCAAACTCGCTTTCAATCGTTTCAACATCTCCCTTATATTGCAGAGATTGGTTGTTTGCTAAAAGCAGGCCTACCTTGGTATTTCCCCGACCTTTTACATTGGTTTCGTAGTCCAGATATTCAGGTTCAGATACATTAAAATAGGCGAACATCTGGCTATTGTCAGAAAGACTGGTCAATAATTCACCTTCATCAATAAGGCTTCCCAATTTCAAGGGAATACGGTCGATAGTTCCGTCAAATGGCGCCCTGATTTCGGTGAACGATAAATGAAGTTTCGCCAGCGCTCGTTCAGCTTTTGCCTGTTCAAGTTTTGCCTGAGCGAGGGCCAGCTCATTTTTCGAAACCACGTTTTTGTCGGCCAGGGTTTTAGTATTCTGTAATTCGATCTCTGCTGCTTTGGTTTCAGCCTGAGCTTTTAAAAATTCAGCTTCGTACAGTTTCGGCATGATCCTGAATAAGAGCTGACCCGCTTTCACAAACTGACCTTCGTCGACGTAAATATTTTGCAAGTACCCCTTTTCCTGAGCCCTGATCTCGATATTCCTGATAGATCGTATTTGCGAAACATATTCCTTGGTAAACGATGTATCGATTTTTAAGGGGGTGGTAACGGCATATTTACCTGCTTTTTCTTTTTCTTCTTTTTTAGATGTACAACTTGTATAGCATAATATTGCACACAAGCTCGTGAGCATGATAATTCTCTTCATGTATTATTGATTATTAAATTAATGGATTTTAAAATCAGTGATTCCCTGATTGAGGGAATGGTATCGGCTGCTGGATGCGAATCAAGCGTTATTATCCAGAAAGGAAATAAGATTACATCTCCACTGGGTAGGCATAATCATACTTTCAATAGCCGAAGCATGTTATTGATCAGATTCTTAAAGCTCTTTGCAGGATGTATTTATCGGAGAAAATATAAGATAAATGATGGCAGAACGGAAGGCGGCTTTTAAAGTAATTATAGAAATAAAATAAAAGATAAATGCTGGCAAGTGTTATAACATTGGCAAGCGAAACATATTTCCTGGCAGATACAAGGTCCTCGTCCTCATCTTCGACATTTATAAGGTAAACTTTTTCCTCGTTTAAAATGGTGGTCTTCGTTAGGGCGAAGTCCTGAAAATTTTCAAGATTTATCTTTTGGGCTTTCGGAATATTCTGAGATAGATCACCGGTTCTGTTGTGATGAGCTACTGCATTTCCATAATCAGAGCCGTTTAGCAGAAGGAAACTTAGCGACAGGAAAAATAGAACAGCAGCTCTCATATTCGGACCTCAAAAATAGTATCAGGATTGCGAGTTAAAGTAGCCTTAACATTTTTTAACAGTCACATTTTTGTCAAAAATTTTGATCAGTTTAATCTGTATACCTTCCAAGTAGTTCGTCGGACTCCCTTTCAGCAATTTGTTATTGTTCATCGCCTTAAACCGAATGTAGAAGCAATGCGCCAAAGAAGCTCTTTAAACAACACTTTTCTTCTTATTTGTAATTAGTCTAAATAAATATATCTTTGCTGCCACTTAATAAATTACAAGAATGAGATATAAAAATTTACTATTAATTAGTGCTATACTACTCTTAAGGTCCCTGTCGTCGATGGCACAAACCAATGGCATAATACGTGGGCAAGTGTTGGATTCTTCAAAAAAGAAAATCGCCTTTGCAGATATTTCTCTAAAGAAACTTAATATCAAAGCCACGTCAGACAGAAACGGAATGTTTCAGTTAAACGGGATCGAATCCGGAATTCAAATTATCAGTGTTTCGATATACGGGTTTGAAACGAAAGAGGTACAAATTGTTGTACCTGAAAATGATACGGTTGTCGTCGACCTGGTATTGCAAGAGAAGGGCTCTGAGTTAAGTGAAGTCATCGTGTCTGCTAGCAGAAGAGCTGAATCATTGGCACAAACTCCATCCTCTGTAACCGTTTTAACAGCTAAAGACATTAATACGCAATCTTCTATTAGTCCAAATTTAGCTAATATACTGGCTTATAGTGTACCGGGGCTAGGTGCTGCAACCAATCAAACCGGAAATTCCGGACAAACTTTACGTGGCAGAAATGTTTTGGTTTTGATTGATGGCATTCCTCAATCAACTCCCTTGAGAGCAGGAGGAAGAGACATCAGAAGTATTGATCCTTCGGTGATTGAGCGTGTTGAGATAATTAAAGGCGCAACAGCCATTTATGGAAACGGAGCAGAAGGCGGACTGATCAATTACATAACCAAAAAGCCGACGGGAGGAAGTATTTTGGGAGGATATTCTCAAATTGGATTTGCCGGTAATACAAAGGGCGACAGCACAATGGGGTATCGGGTATCTCAACAACTATTCGGCCATATAAAAAAATTGGATTATGTTGTAAGCGGAATGTTTGAACGATCAGGGGTTTACCGCGATGCCAATGCTGTTGTTATCTCTCCTGAATATGGTCTTGGAGAAACTAAGTCATACAACGGATTTACAAAAATAGGGTATAATTTTTCACCTACCGAGAGACTCGAATTAATGTATAATTACTTTAGTTCACGGCAGCGATCTGATTATGTATTAAAAAGTGGAATTTATGGACAAACACCGGCGATAGGAGTTTTGGGAGACAGAAAAGGTACTGATGAAGGAACCCGCTATAATCACAACGCAAATCTTCAATACACAAACCAACAAATTTTCGAGAATACCGATTTAACGGCTAGTGTCTATTTTCAGGACTTTTATACTATTTATTCAAATAGCACATCCTTTTATGAAGGGGGGCAGTCTGCTATTTTCTCTACCAAGAAAGGCGCACGGGTAAGCTTGCATACTCCGGTAAAATGGGGACCAGCAACAACCCAATTAAATTACGGTATGGAAGTATTGAACGATCTGACTTCACAAAGTCTGGTGGATGGTAGGGCCTGGGTGCCCGAAATGAATATGGTAAATGTTGCACCCTATCTCCAAACTTCCACGAATATTTTTAAAGATTTAACCTTAAAGGGAGGCATGCGAGCCGAGAATATCAACATTGATGTAGATAACTTTAATACGCTGGCAAAAGGACCGAACAACGCCGGAAGCATAGCAGTAAAGGGGGGCACATTAAACTACGATGCTTTAGTATTTAATGCCGGAGTAAGATATTCGGCGTTTAAGTTTTTTAATCCTTTTATAAGCTATGCTCAGTCTTTTTCGGTATTCGAATTAGGCCGGGTTCTGCGTGCAGCACAAAGTAATACTCTGGAGCAACTTCAAACCAAACCGATCAAAGTAAATAATTATGAAGCAGGCTTTAGCAGCGATTTGGGTAAACTAAATCTAAGAGCCGCGTACTACTATAGTACCTCTAAGCTTGGGGCGAATTTATTAGAGGTTAACGGCGTATATATTTCACAAAGAATTCCGGAGCGGGTTTGGGGTTATGAAATACAAATGGATCTTCCTCTCGCAAAAAGTTTGTCAATCGGAGGCAATTACGCATTTGTAGAAGGCAAAGGAGATGTAGATGATGATGGAGATTATTACGGAGAACAAGACGTTTATCTAAATACAACACGAATTCCTCCTTCAAAAGCAACCGCCTATCTTAAATGTTCCGGAATTAATAAACTTGTTCTAGATCTTAACTGGATGCGAATTGGAAGTCGGGACCGGTTTGAAGTAAATGAAAAAGGTAAGTATTTAATCGGCGAAGGACCAGTGAATGCATATTATTTGTTTAACATGGCGGGTGCATATCAATTTTCTAAGGCCTTACGCATTAATTTAGGCATAGAGAATTTACTCAACACATCTTATTACCCGTCAATTTCACAATTTTATGGCAGTAATAGCAATTATGCAGCTGGTAATGGTCGAAGATTCAATCTAAGTGTTGGTTATTCTTTTTAATTGATGCCGAAAAGATTTAAAGATATTATTAGGCAAATACATTTGTGGCTGGGCTTAGGCGCCGGCCTCATTGTATTTGTAATAAGTATAACGGGCTGTCTGTACGTGTTTGAAAAAGAAATCAGGGACTTTACTCAAAAAGATTATCTGTATGTGCCGGTAAAAAGCCAAGGGTTTATCGGCTTAAATGCAATTATTCAAAGTTTTAATAAAATAAGCGGAGATGACAAGATCACGCTTATTCGAATACAGAACAGTCAAGCCAATGCAACTGTTGTCCTTACTACTGCTCGCGACAAGGTATATTACTTTAATCCTTACAGTGCTGAACTGGTAAAGAAAACTTCCCAGGACTGGCTCAATATAGTTCAGGAGATTCACACATCCTTATTATTGGGAGAATCCGGAAAATTTATAATTCGATGGTCCGTTGTCATCTTTGTTATCATGCTGATTACGGGCATTATTTTATGGTTTCCGGGGCAACTAAGGTTATTGAAGCAGGGACTGAAAATTAAATGGTCTGGTTCATTTAAGCGGCTTAATTATGATCTCCACAACGTGCTGGGGTTTTATTCATCGGGTATTTTATTAATTATCGCTCTCACTGGTTTGTATTTTGGATTTAAGGAAGTTAAGACTGCAGTCAGCTTTTTAACGGGAACAACGTTATCTGAAGGAAAACAGCCAACTATTAATTTTCAAAAGGAAGTTTCTGAAATAAATTACAGCGATCTTTATAAATCTACTGCACTTAGCAATCCCGGAGCAGAGTCGAGCAGCCTTTCGATACGTAAAACTGGAGAAGTCAGAATTAGAATGATTCATCCCTACAAGGTATATCGAAAACAGAACACCTATTATTTTGATTCGGCAAACGGCAGGCTTTTACGGTATAAACTTTATAGAGATTTTAATTCTGCAGACGTTGTTGAAGCAGCAAATTATGACTTGCATACGGGGCAAATGTTTGGGCTGCTCGGTAAAGTTGTAGCTTGTATTGTAAGTCTAATTTCAGCTAGCCTTCCTGTCACAGGTTTTATTATGTGGATGAAAAAGAAAGGGAATGACCGGTCTCTTCCTAAAGCAAAATCAGGTCTTTTATGCCCTGACATTCGTTAATAAGATGTAAAATCGTATTTTTGAGACAAAACCGTTTTTTAACCAATTTCTTAGATAAACAATTATGTTTAAGCATCTCATAGCACTAAGTCTTGTATCCATATTGTCAGCGGTAACTATAACGGATGAACCTTTAAAGGTATACTTAATAGGAGATTCGACAATGGCGATTAAGCGGCCCGAAACTTATCCGGAAACAGGATGGGGAATGCCATTTGTTCATTTTTTTGATTCGACGGTTGTAGTTGATAACCGAGCTCAAAACGGGCGGAGTTCCAGAACATTTATAGAAGAAGGACGGTGGGAACCTGTGGTAAGCGCACTAAAGCCAGGCGATTTTGTGTTCATCCAGTTTGGGCATAACGATGAAATTCCAACTAAAAAAAGTGCTACAACTAAAGAGCAGTTTAAAAACTATTTGATAAAATACGTCTCAGATACAAAGTCAAAAAAAGCCCAGCCCGTTTTGCTTACCTCAATGGCCCGGCGAAAGTTTGATGAAAATGGAAAAATTGTAGGCACTCATGATGAGTATGCCCAGATTGTGAGAGAAGTGGCTAAAGAGACGAAAACTCCCTTTATTGATATGGATGTAAAAAGCCAGAAATTATTACAGGATCTTGGTCCGGATAAATCTGCGCTGTTGTTTAACCATCTCCTGCCAGGAGAACATCCCAATTATCCGAAAGGAAAAATTGACGATACACATTTTAATGAGCTTGGTGCCAGGTTAATGGCTCAAATAGTTTTGTCAGAAATAAAGCGCTTAGATCTTGATCTAAAGACAAGAATAAGAAAATAAGGACAATGCGTCACTATTTAAAACGAAAAAATCCTCTCTGATTCTGAGAGGATTTTTTCGTTTTAGAGATTCTGATCGATTTAAAAATACTCTATACTCCAGGTTTTTTGCCAGTGCTGATTGCGACTTAAAGCAATTATTCCTTCTTTTTCTTCAATCTTTTGACTGTGATTTTCAGAGTCTGGTATTCCGCACCAAGGTTCTATACAAACAAAAGGTGCATCTTTTGCCGCCCAAATTCCCATGTAGGGAAAGCCATCGAAATTGAAATGGATACCGTGCTTGTCTTTGGTATTCCTGATAGAGATTGTGGTGGATTTTAGATCTTTAAAAATGATCGCATCCTCATAAAACAAACTTGATTTTAAAGGAAGCTTTGACTGCTTTTCTAAATACGGCGTAGTGCCGTTTAAAATGTTCCCGTCAAGCGTATGCCTCGCACAAGTTTCTTCGTTTTCAAATTCCAGGTAATAATCTTCATAAACACTATTTTCAGTTAGCGGAACATTGAACGCGGGATGTGTGCCTATCGAAAAATACATTCGCTCGTCCGACGGGTTCTCCACTTCATAACTCACCTTGAGTTTATTCTTTTCAAGAGTATAAAGAATTCTTAAAACGAATTGAAAAGGATAGCTTTTCAGTGTTTCGTTTGTACTTTTCAAAATAAAGCTGGCACTATCCGATGAAGAATTTTCCAACTCAAATTCAGAATCGCGAGCAAAGCCATGTTTTGCAAGTGTGTACTTTTTGTCTTTATAAAAAAAAGAATCGTCAATTAATCCGCCTACAATCGGAAAAAGCACAGGCGAATGCCTTGGCCAGAAATC
Source organism: uncultured Pedobacter sp. (assembly GCA_965650335.1). Lineage (GTDB taxonomy): Bacteria > Bacteroidota > Bacteroidia > Sphingobacteriales > Sphingobacteriaceae > Paradesertivirga. The sequence goes on from CBFGOI010000137.1 coordinate 7,472, forward strand.
AGCATTGCCGTTCCAAATATATTCCAGATCCAAATCTTTATTATACAGGCTATTAAGTTCAGCTCCCATGGGATGAATGGAAGCTATTAAGGTTTCGTTTTCTAAAATCACCATTGATTATCGATTATGAATGCAAACAGCATTAAGTTATTTTCGTTTCCAAGATATTAAAATGCTTTTATCTTGCAGATAATTATGAACAGAACTCTGGCAATATTTTTATTTCTATCTATTTCAATTTTGGCTTGCACCGTAACTAAACCATATGGTTCGACAAATAAAGCATATAAAAAGCAAGCAAAAGAGCTTGCGCGCTCGCTTCAGGAACTACCGGCATTATCGACAAATAACCCCGCTCCATACCAGGTTGCAACTACAAATTTTAATCTCAGAAAGCCCAATTACGTTATTATCCATCACACAGCTCAAAACGCTTGTGAGCAAACTCTTAAAGCTTTCACAATCCCAAAATCACAGGTTAGTGCTCATTATGTTATTTGTAAAGATGGTACCGTGCATCATATGTTGAATGACTACTTCAGAGCATGGCATGGTGGTATAGCCAAATGGGGAACAATAACCGACATTAACTCTGTTTCATTAGGGATTGAACTAGACAATAATGGCACTGAAGACTTTGCTGAAAGTCAGCTGAATAGTTTGATACTTTTGCTGTCGGCACTTAAAAAAACATATAACATACCAGGATCAAACTTTATTGGACACTCCGATATTGCGCCAACCCGAAAACAGGATCCGAGTGTAAAGTTTCCCTGGAAGAAGTTAGCCGACAATGGATTTGGCAATTGGTACGATCTATTATTGGACACAGTTCCGACCGGGTTCAATCATATCCAGGCACTCAAAATGATTGGCTATGATGTGAAGGATTCTACCGCCGCGAAAATAGCTTTTAAGCGCCATTTCGTTCAAAGCGACCTCTCTCCAGACTTTACCACTAACGACAAGGCCATTTTAAACAACCTGGTCAATAAATATTAGTATAGTTTTTATCTATAATACTATTGATAAAAAATATGTTTAAATCTATAGTTTAACTTTGGCCAAAAAGATATACGTGTATCTTTGCACGGTATTAAAAAAAGATTAATATTATGATAACTATAGGTCAAAAATTCCCTTCATTTGAAAAAAAAGCTTGTGTAAGCATTGAAAAAGGTAAAGAGTTCGAAACGTTAACTTCAGAATATCTAACAAATGATGATAACGTTTGGACTGTGATGTTCTGGTGGCCAAAAGATTTCACGTTTGTTTGTCCTACCGAAATAGCTGAATTCAATAAAGCTTATGGCGAGTTTCGCGACAGAGATGCACGTTTAATTGGTGCTTCTACAGATTCTGAATTTGTTCATGCAGCGTGGAGAAGAGATCACGACGATTTGCGCGATTTGAAATTTCCGATGCTTGCCGATACTTCAAAATCATTGGCGGAAGATTTAGGTATACTAGAGCCGGTTGAGAAAATTGCTTACCGCGCCACATTCATTATTGATCCGACTGGTATCGTGCGTTGGGTTTGTGTGAACGATTTAAGCGTTGGACGTAACGTTAAAGAAGTTTTACGTGTACTTGACGGGTTACAAACGGATGAACTTTGTCCATGCAACTGGGAAAAAGGTCAGGAAACTTTACAAGGCTAATATTAAATTGAACTTATGGAGATCCCCGTTCATCGGGGATTTTTTTTAACTAGTAATTTGATTATGAGTGAGACAACAGAAGTAATAAAAGAGCTGTTAGAGAGTGTTTATGTTGATGGAAATTACCGGAACACGAGTTTGGAGTTGCTTGAAAAAGGTCAGTCGCGTTATGTGCGGGATCTTAAAGTGAATTTTAATAGTACTTTAACATCAGAGCATTTATCCGCAAAAGAAATTGCTCTTATAGGGATATGCATTGCAGTTAATAACGACAATAAAATACTTATAGATTTCTATACAAAATTTGCAGAAGATAATGGCGTTACCGCTGAAGAAGTTGCAGAAGCTGTAGCTTGTGCTTCTCTGTTATCATCAAACAATATCTTTTACAGATTCAGGCATTTTACCCAAAAGGACAAGTATACCCAAATTCCTGCCCGTATACGTATGCAGATAATGGTAAAGCCTGTAACCGGGAAAGAGTTTTTCGAGTTGCTTAGCCTTGCTGTATCGGCTGTTAACGGTTGTGAAATGTGTGTGAATGCTCATGAAGATTCTTTGATTAAACTTGGAACCACCGAAGAGCGCATCTTTGATGCAATAAGAATTGCATCATTAGTAACAGCTACAGGCAAAGTTATTTTCTAATGTTTAAACAATTTTGTACCTTCGGAGCAAGGTTAACCGTTTTAAAGCATTACTGAAATTCCCAATAAAATCAGTGCTATTTTATATCTGATTTAGGCTTTAAAGTAACGGATTTTTAATTGTAATTTTAGGGATGCCGTCGTATAATTAATTTATACGACGGTTTTTTTTCTTAATGAACGTCTGTCGGGATGTGGACTTTTTTCTTAAACTTTTGTAGAAAAACTAAGGGGATCGAGCAAAGCATTATTGCGCCGGCAACCCAATATGCATCGGTATAAGTTAATAACATCGATTGTTTCTTGATAGTTCCTTCAATAGCCTGCATGGCAACATGCTGAGCATCAAGTAATGTATAGCCCTTTGCCACAAAGCCTCTAACCATCATATTAAAACGATCTAAAAAAGCGGGATTAGTAGTTTCGACATTTTCGATCAGGATATTTCTGTGAAACCCTTGTCTTACATGAATCAGGGTGGTTAATGCGGCAATACCAAAAGAGCCTCCAAGTTGGCGCATCATATTGTTCAGGCCCGTACCCTGACCCATTTCAGCTCCCTTTAAATCCTGAATAGCAAGAGTTGTAAGCGGAACAAATAATAGGGCCATTCCCGCACCTCTAATAACGAGTGGCCAAAAGAAATCGTTCGTTCCCGACAGGAGTGTTGATTGGCTTAGCATGCCGCAAAACTACTTAGAGAATGTTTGAATTTAT
>CBFGOI010000138.1:0-10377 GCA_965650335.1 uncultured Pedobacter sp.
AAAGCCGATACAGGCCCCTGCAATAATAAAGGACAGGGAAGCAAAAAGGGTTTCGCCCATATCAGCAAATATTAATCCCAGCGTAACATTTACAACAAGTCCCGTTACTCCGGCCAGGCCATCGATCCCATCTATTAAATTAAAGGCGTTAATAACAAACATTATTAATAAAATGGTAAGCGAAATACTTATCGTAACCGGAAGATCATAGACTGAAAAGATTCCATACAAACTTGTTATCCTTACATCGGCTAGCAATACCATAATTGAAGCAACGATAAATTGCATACCAAACTTGGTACTTGGATTGACGCCCCACAAGTCGTCCTTTAAGCCAACCGCAAATAAAATTAAACAAGAAGCCAGTAACAAGTTAAATTCTCTGGAAATCCCCGCATTCGGAATAAATAAACTTGCGATCATAAAGCTGCAAAATATTGCAACTCCTCCCAATCGCGAAATGCCCGATTTATGATCTTTTCTTTCTGTCTCAATATCGTCGAAAAGCGCTCTGTGATTTGCTACGTGGATAATAGATGGAATGGCTATTAGAACAAGTATTACGGCAATTAAAAAGATTACGATGTAAAAAAATGGTTCGGGAAGAGTAACTAATTTAAGCATATTTTAAATCTCTGTCAAGATCAGCAAATCATTAAACTTTTACAAACATCAGGTGAATTAATTATCAATTTTAATGTTCTGGTTAATTAATTCTGCTTCAGAAAAGTTTTATACTCAATTTTTGAAATAAGGTTCTGTTTTTTACAAGCAAGAATTTCAATCGCCCTGGAGATTATATAAGTGAGTATCATTTAGAGGTCATTATCGCAGTGTTATTCACAAGACATACACCTGCAATAAAAGGAAAAAAACTATTGATCATAAGTAGTTACAAATCAACAAGTCACATTTAATATTAAACAAAAAGACTAAAAGTTTCTTAAACAGAAAAAGGAAAACCAACAAAGCACTAAAAAAATTTGTTGTAAGATTATTTATTGGATGAAATGAGAAGAAACAAGTTCATGTTCGCGACAGGGATAGAGAATAGCTACCCTATGATTACACTTCCTGATGGCTCTAGAAAAAGGGTGGATGAAATGGAAAAATGTGGTCATTACAAATATTGGAAAGAAGATTTCAACCTTGTAAAAGAGATGGGAATCGAATTTTTAAGATACGGCGCTCCCCTCCATAAAACACACGTGGGCCCGGGTAAGTACGATTGGACATTTGTTGATGAAACGTTTAATTACATGAAAGAAATTGGTATAACTCCACTTGTTGATTTATGCCATTTCGGAGTGCCAGACTGGCTGGGCGACTTTCAAAATAAAGATTTTCCGACTCATTTTGCAGAATATGCAAAAGCCTTCGCAGCAAGATACCCATATATAGAGATGTATACACCTGTGAATGAAATATTTGTGGCCGCAATGTTTTCTGCTCAATATGGATGGTGGAACGAGTGTAAAACCGATGACAAATCATTTGTAAGGGCATTGACTAATCTTTGTAAGGCAAACGTTCTTGCAATGAATGCAATTTTGGAAGTTCAGCCTAATGCAACTTTTATTCAAAGCGAATCATCTGAGTACTTCCATCCCGAAACACCGGATTGTGACGCCTTGGCTGCGTTCCTGAATCAAAAGCGCTTTCTTTCGCTCGACTTAAGTTATGGATATCCCATAAGTGTGAGTATGTATGAATATTTGCGTGAAAATGGGATGAGTAAACAAGAATACCATTGGTTTGAGAACAACATAATCAAGGGCAATTGCATTATGGGTAATGATTATTATATCACCAATGAGCATATGGTCCATGAAAATGGAAGCACATCTGCAGCGGGTGAAATTTTTGGATATTATGTAATTACTCACCAATATTTTAGCAGATATAAGCTGCCAGTAATGCATACGGAGACAAATATCTCTGAAAACAATGCTTTAAGGTGGCTGCAAACCCAATGGGCAAATGTTCGTCGTTTAAAACGTGATGGTATTCCGATTTATGGTTTCACTTGGTATAGCTTAACCGACCAGGTAGACTGGGATTCTGCACTTAGAAATGATGCAGGCAATGTAAACTCGCTGGGCTTATACGACTTGAACAGAAAGATCAGACCGGTAGGTGAAGCCTATAAACACCTTATAGAACAGTGGAAAGAGGCTCTGGAACACGAGAGTTATGTATTAACTTTCAAATCCGGCTATTACAAATAAGTTGTTTTTGTATATTGCAAAAAAGCTTTAACCATGTATAAACACCTTAGTCTTGCGATAATACTCGCAATATCATTGAAGATTCATGCACAAACTGTTATCCCTTTATACAAGGGGAAAGTTCCAAATTCTATTGAAAGCACTGAACAGGAAGTGAAAAATGTTAATGAAACAGGCCAGGTCAGATACAGCAAAGTAATCCAGCCTACTTTAGAAATTCACCTTCCCGATTCAGATAAAGCTAACGGCACTGCTATAATAATTATACCTGGTGGTGGATACGGATACGTTTCTTATTCGCATGAGGGAACCAATATTGCCAGAGAATTTAATAAGATGGGCATAGCAGCATTTATTTTAAAATACCGCCTACCGTCAGATAAAATTATGGCAGATAAAACTATCGGACCATTACAGGATGCTCAACAAGCCATCAAAACAGTTAGGATGCGAGCCAGGGAATGGGGTGTTGATACGGCAAAAGTAGGCATTATTGGTTTTTCAGCAGGTGGTCATCTAGCTTCAACGGCCGGCACCCATTTCGCTACATCTGTTATAGACAATAAAGAAAAAGTAAATTTACGACCTGACTTTATGATATTGATGTATCCTGTTATCAGTCTGACAGAAGAGTTAATGCATAAAGGTTCCCGCGACAATTTGATAGGTTCAACTCCTGGTGAGCAACTTACCAATCTTTATTCTAACGATAAACAGGTTACCGAAAAAACCCCTCCAACAATTCTTATTCATGCAGGCGATGACAGAACAGTAAAAGTTGAAAATAGCCTAAAGTTCTACGAAGCACTTTTAAAATGTGGAGTACCTGCAGAATTGCATGTCTATCCAAAAGGTGGTCATGGATTCGGACTTAACAACAAAAGCACTCCTGATAAATGGACAGAAAGAGTAGAGAACTGGCTAAAAGCTGGCAACTTTGTCCCAAATAATTAATCTCAATGAGTAAAAGATCGTCTATCTTTTACTCATTAACCACTCAAACAGGCGTACAGCATCTTCTTTTTTAAAGAGCTGTGTCCCTGCGTTCATCGTGGCGGCAGAACCACAAGCCACACCCATTCGCACCATTTCCGAATAATCACCGTTGCGGGCTAAAACTGAAACCATTCCGGCAACCATACTATCACCCGCACCCACTGTGCTTAACTTTTTTACAGTCGGGGCAGAAATATGTTCTTTTATATCTTTTGCAATTAAATAAGCACCCTGAGCACCCAGCGATACAACGATCACTTCAGCTTTTCCCTCTTTTATCAGTTGCTGAGCGGCTTCATCTGCTGATTCATTGTCTAATGCATCTATACCAACCAAACGGCCTAATTCTCCTAAGTTAGGCTTGACTAAGAAAACTCCTTCTTTCATCACCTCTTTCAGGGCTTCTTCGGAAGTATCAACAATTAACATTGCATTTTTTTCTTTTCCCTTTCGGACGATTCTTTTTAAAAACTCCGGCGACATACCAGGAGGTAAACTACCGCTAATTACAATAATCTCCGGAAACGGATCTAAGCCTTCAAATTCATTAAAAAAATTCTCTTGTTCCTTTTCAGGAATCGCTGCTCCGGGCATTCCAAACCTATATTGCTGATTTGTAGAACTAGCTACAACGATAAAGTTTTCACGGGTTTCTGCCGAAACATTAACAGCATGTCGTCTGACTTTTTCCTGATCTAATAAATCCTCTAACAACTTTCCTGTTCTTCCGCCAGAAGGAAATAAGGCAATAGATTCAACATCTAATCTTCGCAATCCCCGCGACACATTAATGCCGCCACCGCCAGGCTCAAACTTTGGCTGCGCACACCGAAGTTTTTTTTCGGGTACAATCTGGTCAATAACTGTGCTTTTATCAACGGTGGGATTTAGAGTTACTGTTAAGATGTGCTTCATTAAGATGTAGATATAAGATTAAAGATAAAAAGCTTTAAACACGCTCAAGATTAACGATCTAACAAATCGTTTGTTCATTATTGAGAACAAAACAAAAACCCTGCTTCACAGGGCTTTTGACATCATAGTGTAGTCTTAAACTCCGATGCTGCTTCATCGGCGCGTTTCTTATCACCCAAATAGGTCCATCGGATGGTATTCACATATTTCTTCAAAACAGCATTCATTTGTGGCAGAGTTACTTTAGTGATTCGTTCGGCTGTTTCATCTGCAATGCGCCAATCACCCAAGATTTCTGCACTTCCTAAGCTTGCAGCAATCGCTTCGGTGCTCTCCTCTTTCATATAATTATTAGTGATAAAACCACTCTTTCCTGATGCTAGCTCTTCCTCGGAAAATCCGTTATCCCTTAACTCTCTAAGTTCATCGACCATTACTTGTACGGCAGCTTTTGGATCTGTGGTGCTGACATACATTACGGCATAAGGCATTAAACGATTTATACTATGGGCATAAGGAGCATATGACAAATTACGATTTGTTCTGATCTCTCTGAATAAGCGATTACTTAAAGCTGAAATCGCAAGACGATACGGCAAATAATCATTGCTTGAAACGGAAGGAGCATTTATACTTCCTGTGATATAATTGGTAGCAAGAACCCGCTCCTCTAACAATACATCTGCCGACGCAGAAGCTGGTCTGGAATATACCGCAGGTTTATAAGGCTTAACAGGCAGTGACGCGAATGAAGCAGTGATACGTTTGATGATCTCTTCTTTAGAGATCTTTCCTACCACAACAATAAACATGCGCTTCTTATTAAGTAGCTTGTTATAATAATAATCCTTAACCTCCGCAGATGTAAGCTTATTTAAAGTTTCTATATCCCCAGAAGGATCTATAGCATAAGGAGTACCCTTAAAAGCATTTTTTATGGTTAACTGCTCAATTCGATCGTCGGGATCAGACTCCGATTGCTTTATTCCCGAGATCATTTTATCTTTCAGCATTTCAAGTTCTTTCTCTTCAAAAACAGGATTCACCACAGCATCAGCAAACAAACCCCAGCCTTCGTTAAAAAACCTCGAAATACAGGTCATGCTTATCGTTCCATTATCATAACCTGACGATCCGCTTACCTCAACCCCAAAAGCATCTTCCCTATCCTTAAATACATCTTTGGTGTATTTTTTTGTTCCGCACTCAGTTGTAGATGCTAAGGCAAGTTGCTCTATTCCTGCTTTATCAGCCGGATAATTAGTCACCCCACCTCTGAAATACATACTCACATTGATGATTTCCTTTTGTGTCGGTTTCATAATCACTTTTATCCCTGCTACATCAAAAGAAGTTGCCTTCGACTGTGCAGAAGCTCCAAGAGTTATGAATAATATATATATACTAAATGCAAAACGTTTCATAAATGTTGTTTTTCCTGATTATTTGAAGAATTGTTCCGGTTTTAACTCTGCTTTCATTGGGGCATTGATAAGCATTCCGGCAGCATAAGGCTTATTTTTAATATACTTTCTAACGTATTGTTGTAAATCCGCACGACTGACCTTCCTCAAATTTTCTATGTAGGTTGTCAAATAATCGATGGAGGCAGATGCCCACCAAAACGATATAGTATGGGTAAAGTCAGAGGTTATTTCTTCATCTTTTACCTGACTAATTTCCAGCATTCGTTTTGCGGTTTCAATCTGCTCGTCGGTTAAATAGGTGTCGGTATCCCATAGAGCAATCTGCCGCTTTACTTCCGCTACACATTCCTGAATTTTATCAGGATTAGGTACCACAAACACACTGATAGGTCCGGTATGTTTTTGGGTTAGATACCCAATATTTACTTGTAATGCTAAACCCGCATCCACCAGGGCCTTGCTAAACTTCGAAGAATTTTGATTAATTATAAAGGAAAACACGTCGGCCGCATAAGTTGCCGGCAAATCGTTTCTTGTGTCTGGCCCCTGCCAGTTCATCATAACGAAAGGCACACGAGAAAGATCCGATTCAACGATAAAGTGTTCGGTCTTTGTTAAAGGTTTAAATTCTGGAACAGGCCATCTTTTTGCCGGGTCAAATCCGGCAGGCTTCCAGCTTGCAAAAATCGCTTCTGTTTGACTAAAAACTTCTTCATGTTTTACATCCCCCGCTATGGTTAACAACGAATTGTCTGGCCAGTAATATTTATTTTTAATGGTATCCATTTTTGCTGGTGTTGCAGATCGGATGATATCATGATTACCGATAACATTCTTTCTGCTGTAAAGATCGCCCCACAGTTTTTTGTTCATCTCATCAAACAGTGCGAAATATGGGTTGGATTCATTTCGCTGAAACTCTCCGTCGACCACCACATTTTCTTTCTTCATCTCTTCCGCATCAAATTTCGGATACCTTATCGCGGAATTCATAAACTCTAATCCCTGCTGTAGGTTAAATTTTGGCAGGGTAAAATAATAATTCACCAACTCTTGTGAAGTTGTTCCATTAAAACTAATGCCCAGTTCGCTAACCCTGTTAAGAAATGCTTCCTGACTCGGATAATCTTTATTGGCCTTGAAAAACATATGCTCATATAAATGGCTAAGGCCGTTGTATTGCGGAGACTCTGTGTAGGAGCCATTCTTAACAGCAATTTCAATGGTTGCTAATGGTACACTGTTATCCTCTAGCACCAATACGTCCAAGCCATTAGAAAGCTTTTTAAAAAACATATTGGAGGGTAATTTGACTTTTGGAGTTGTTGTTTGAGCCTGCGTAGTTTCAAGTAGAAAGCAGGCAATACTGAGGTATAAAATATTTTTTATCATCTATCGGTAATGCTTGGGAGTAAATATATCAGAAAAATCAAAAAACTTCCTGTTCATTTTAGATTTATAATAGAAAGCAACATATGAGACTAAACGATGATTTGCTGAAAATATTAAGCAAGACGTATGAAAAATCATCTCTAATAAATAGCTCCTACAAAAGAAACGACATTTCATTTAAAACAGATGCAGAAGGAAATCCGGTTCTATTTTTTATAGGAAAAAGGAGTGAAATGGAACCATTAAGGGCGAAAGGTATGTCAGAACATTAAAACAGGATAAAAACGGACACATCATTAAAGATAATTGGGAATTAAAAGGCAAAGCAGGCGGGAGATAAGGTTAACAGATGAAAACTATTATAAGAAAGAGATGTTAGCAAAATAAAATTCGAATTATGCCCGCTAAATCCGTTATTGCTTGTTGTCATACTATCCTAGCCAAGGACCTAACGATAGCTTTTGTTGAAAGCGCCACTACAGGAAGGTTGATCTATGATTTCACGTCCGTGCCCGATTGCGGTCAGATTGTAAAAGGTTGTATTGTATGCTATGATCGCAGTGTAAAAGAGAATCTATTAAAAGTTCCCTCACAAATAATCGATAAATATTCTGCCGAATCTCCCGAGGTCACTCAGTTATTAGCCGAACGGCTTAAAGAGCTAATACCTGCCGACATTATCGTTTCTGTTACAGGGTTAACTTCGCCTGGCGGAAGTGAAACCGCTGAGAAGCCGGTGGGCACAATGTTCATTCATACAATAATCAAAGATAAGGCATGGAAAACATCTTTATATTTCGAGGGAAGCCCTGATGAAATAGTGGCTAAAACAATTGAAGCGATAGCGAGCTTGCTATTGGAGGAATTAACAAATTAAAGTATCAAACAAAAGGAGCAAATCTTTAAGATTTTGCTCCTTTTGTTTTAATAGCTCTTTTTGGATTACCATCAACTTTATCCACACCAAACCAGCTGTTGTGCGCTTTATAAATTGAAGGAGGAGTTTCTCTTATTGAGTCTGTTGGGGTCAATTTCATTAAATTTTCCAGAGTAGGATCAAAGTTTCTCATAGCATTATACATGTTTATTAGCGAAAAAATCGCTAGTTGTGATAATAAAGCAAGAAATGTTCCCAAACCTTTCGCTAATATAACAAATCAACGACATCATCGCTTTGAAGTGTCTTTAACCCGATTTTTTGGGGTTTTTATTTTAAACGATTTAAAATATTTTAAAACAAAATCCAAGAGAACCTCCTCTATTACATAAATGTTTAAACATTTGTCTGTGAAAACATACGCCTTTAATAAAAAACTATACATTCTATTAAAAATCAGGCAATTATCTAAAACGCAGCTTTTATGGCTTCAACCCCAAACTTATTCAGAAAATCTACGCCTTCATCGGATGGTAAACCTTTATATTCTGCGTAGGAGTTTTGGTAGAATACTTTTCTCACACCTGAGGAGAAAATAATTCTGGCACATGGTAAACATGGAGAGAGTGTTAGATACAAAGTCGAGCCATGCAGATCAGCACCATTCTTTACGGCATAAAGAATTGCATTTTCTTCGGCATGAAGAGCTAGCGAACAGCTGCCTCTTGCATCTCGTGGACAACCGGTTTCAGGCCATTCTTCATCACAGTTATGCGTTCCGGCAGGCGGACCATTATATCCTATGGAAATAATTCTGGTATCTTTTGTGAGAACCGCTCCCACCTGTGCTTTAACGCAATGCGAGCGCTTGGCAAGGTCGGAGGCAAGATTCATGAAAATGGTGTCGAAACTGGGCTTTTCAGTCATTAACTATCAAATATTATTTCTGCGAAATTACACCAACTTTATGTCCCGCAATAGAATAATATAGAATATATAAATAACATGGCGCCATCACTGCAAAAAATACCCACTGAAAATTATAAGCCTCTTTAAAATGTCCAAAGATTAAAGGCAATATCGCACCTCCTGCAATTCCCATAATCAAGAAAGCAGACCCCATTTCGGTGAACTTACCAAGTCCTCGGATAGCCATAGGGAAAATTGCTGGCCACATCAACGCATTTGCTAAACCTAAAGCAGCAACAAAACCCACGGAAACATATCCTTCAGTAAGCAAGGCTCCACTCGTAAAAATAATTCCGACGATTGCCGATATTTTCAAACCATTTTCCTGACTTATATATTTAGGAATAGTGGTAATACCAATGACATAGCCAACGAGCATTGCTATGAGGGTAAATGACGTATAATATTTAGTTTCATCCAAAGGAATACCAAAACTTTTACCGTAAATTCCGATAGCATCTCCGGCCATTACTTCCACTCCAACGTATAAAAACAGACATAACACGCCAAGCATGAGATGAGGAAACTGCAGTGCACTTGATTTCCCTGCGGCCAAAGACTTACCCTCGGGTTGAGCATTAGCTGTGGAAGGATCAATATCTGGTAAAGATGACTTTCTGATCCATAATGCAAGAAGCATTAAAGAAACAGCAATTATGATATAGGGAATAATTACACGACCTGCTAATTCGTCAAGCAAAGCGTTTTTACTTTGAAGATCTGTGGTAGAAATTATCTGAGTTTCTAATGCTGTAGCATCTTTCAAAACAATAGCTCCGAGAATCAGCGGACTAAGTATGCCGGCAACTTTGTTGCAAATACCCATAATACTGATTCGCTGTGCTGCGCTTTCAATAGGACCTACAATACTGATATATGGATTTGAAGCTGTCTGTAAAATAGATAAACCCGCTCCCTGCACAAATAATCCAGTCAGAAAGAGAGCAAAACTGCGGGAATTTGCAGCGGGAACAAATATTATTGCCCCGACAGCCATTACTACCAATCCAAGCGCCATTCCACTTTTCATACCTGTTTTTTTCAATATCCACGAGGAGGGTATGGCAAGAAAAAAATAGGCCATATAAAAGGCGAAGGTTACGAAAAAAGCCTGCGTGTCGGTTTTAAGATTGCATGCCAGCTTCAAAAAAGGAATAAGAGTTCCATTTAACCACGTAACAAATCCGAATATAAAAAACAATATTCCGATAATGACAATTGGCTTTGAGGAGTTTACAGGTCTGTTATGCATAATTTGGCCGATAGTTTGAAAAATCCAAGATAAAGGAAAGCCGCAACATCTGCAATAAAGTTATTTCTTGTTGAACTTTTTTGCATGTTTATACTTATATTATAGAATTGATGTTTTATAAAGAGGGTGATCTGTTATATAAACCGACAGAATTTTCCTTTAATTTGCATTTTTGCAACATTCTGAAAAGAATACATTCATGCTTGAACTAATAATATCAGGAATAGGGTTAGGCATCGTGCTCTCATTTGTTACAGGGCTGTGTCGGGCGCTGAACAGTTGCAGGCTTCGCTGGCGATCGTGCTGCGACCCATGATCTCG
>CBFGOI010000139.1:0-10355 GCA_965650335.1 uncultured Pedobacter sp.
CATACAGCGGCTGGATTTCCTTTAAATTGCTTTTCAGCGAAAGCATCAACCTGAAAAAATCTGATTTTATTCATATGGCTTAAAATAGTAATTATTAAAAAATACCGGACAATTTCCGAATTAAATACTCCGTGATTTCCTATTTAGAAACTTTGACTTTCAAGTATTTCTAACTGCCAGAGTATTTCTTCTTCCTTTACAGGATATGGCTCATCTTTCCGTATCTGAGCATAAACAGCATCAAATAACCTGTTATAATTTCCTTTTACAGCGGTGTGGTAACTTGATGACTTATTTCCCTCAGCATCGATGGTAGTCATGATACCCTCGGCGCCATCAGGCTCAATACCATAAGACCTATCTAAGGGCGAAATTCCCATATCCAATTGCGATTCCTGAACATCAACTCTGTCCTTAACAAAGCTTCCCTGCGTTCCATGCAAAACAAAGGCAGGTAGTGGATATGCAGTTAATAAACTTGCTGTCACAAAAATGTTTAGGCCGCCGGGATAAATTAAATGCACGTTCATATAGTCATCCACTTTTGAATCAGGTCTGAATGTTCGTAAGGTTTTAAACCATTTCAATGGCTTTCCGAACAAACTAATTATCTGATCCAATAAATGGGGACCTAAATCATAACTCAAACCACTGGCGGGAAGAGGATTCTCTTTAAACGCCTTTTTACTTATCTCTCTCCGGTAACGGTCGAAACGAAAATGAACTTCGATTAAGTTTCCGAGGCTTCCGCTTTCGATTGCGGTTTTAACAGATTGAAAGTCAGAATCCCAGCGCCGGTTCTGGTAAACCATCACTTTACGGTTAACTGTTCTTGAAAGATCAAACAGTTCTTTGGCTTCTGCAGATGTTGCGGCGAAAGGCTTTTCAACTAATACATGTTTACCAGCTAGTAAGGCTTTTTTAGAAAATTCATAATGTGTGTTATTCGGAGTGTTAACTATCACTAATTCAATTTTCGGATCAGCTATCAGGTCGTCGACAGAATTATGGCTTATTAGGTCATGATACCGCAATGCCGCTTTTTTTTCGTGCCGTTCTGTAACTGCATACAACTTGAAATGCTTATGTGTATCTATAAAAGGCGCATGGAATAATCTACCAGACATGCCATACGATAATATACCCGTAACGATTTGATTTTCCATACTAATTTAATTAGGTGATGATTACAAGATGCGATCATTTAATATCAGCCGCATATTTTATGCCGCCAAGAAGATGTTTTAAAAAGTGATTATCAGATGTATAAGATTCTGATGTATGCCCTAGAGCAGTGTAAAAAATCCGTCCGCCTTCAAAATCATGGTACCAGGAAACGGGATGCTTTTCGCCATTTTTACCTCCTTTATAACTCTTCTCGTCGATGTTAATTAATACTTTGATATCGGGATTCGTGTACTTGAAATTATACCATTCGTCGGTGCGTTTCCATGGTGAGACGAGTGATTTAGTTGCCTGGTGTCTGGTGTTAAGCAAGGTTAAACTTGCTTCCTGAATTGCAGGATGATCCGTAAAATAGGCCCCTATCATCTTTCCGTACCATTCCCATTTAAACAAACAATCGGTAGCTGCATGTACTCCGACAAAGCCTCCGCCCTTTTGAATATAATTCTTAAAAGCTGCTTTCTGATCCTCATCAAAAAACTCACCGGTAGGACTCAAGAAAATTATTGCCCGATAATTTTTCAGGTTTTCAGAAGTAAATTTTGATGGATTCTCAGTTGTATCTGCAATAAAGTTGTTTGCTTTGCCCAGCTTTTGAATGGCAGCTATACCATCGTTGATACTTTTATGCCTGAAACCCAGCGTCTTTGAAAAAATCAAAACTTTTACCGGTTTCTTTGAACTGATAAAATCAGATTTAAACGATAAACTCAACAGGCAGGGTATAATTAATAATAGCAGCTTTTTCATAATATACAACAAGAAAGCCTAAGTTATAAAACTTAGGCTTTTCAATAAATATTAATTGTACTTGTTGACTTATGCTAAATTTCTTCCCGCATTAACAATTCCATAAACAGTTCTGATAACCAGCTTATTATAGATGGCAATTTGCTTTTCATCAAGATCTTCCGATTGCAATTTTTGTAAAGCATAATGCTGAATTGTCACCAGAGGCAAAATAATTTTCTCCCTTAGCGCAATTGAACGTCGCTCAACCGGATATTGCTCCATTATTACCGTGGTACCCGTTAGTTCGAGAATAAGATCGCGGGTAAGCTCGTATTCCGCCTTTAACGTTTTCCAGAAATATCCGAACTTTTTATCTTTTTGAAGATAGGCAGTAATTCTGAAATCAGACTTGGACATAGACATCATGCAGTTATCTATCATCGTTTTAAACTGACCAGAACTTATATAGAGACGTTTAACTTCATCCCAGTCTCCGTTCGCCTTTACTTTCTTCAGCGCAGAGCCTACACCATAAAATCCTGGAATGTTTTGTTTCAACTGGCTCCATGAGGTTACAAAACTGATTGCACGAAGATCTTCGAGCTTAAGTTCTGCTCCCGAATTACGTTTAACAGGTCTGCTGCTGATATTTATCTGTGATAAAAGTTTTAAGGGACTGTAAGACTCAAGATATTTTAAAAATAACGGATCTTCTCTTAAGGCTACAAATGCGTGATGGCTTTCATTTGCCATTACATCAATCAGAGCTTTTTCGGCAGCAGTTAAGGTGTCCTTATCGTTATGAGTATCCAAGGATGAAACAACACCTGCATTAATTAATTGCTCAATGTTATAATGCGCAGTATCGAAAGAGCCATACTGGCTGCTAATCGTTTGTCCCTGAATAGTCAACTGAATATGATCATTTGCAATTTCCTGGCCCATGGTTGCATAAAACTTATGTGTTTTACCTCCGCCACGTGCAGGTGGGCCTCCACGGCCATCAAAGAAGGCCAGATCAATATCATAATTTCTGGCAATGGTAGTAAGCTCAATTTTGGCTTTATAAATCGACCAGTTTGCCATTAAATAACCACCGTCTTTCGTACTATCAGAAAAACCAAGCATGATCACCTGCTTGTTACCCCGGTTTTTTAAATGTCCTTTATAAAACGGATGAGTGTACAGGCTTTCCATTACATGAGCAGCGGATGCAAGATCCTGAACGGTTTCAAATAATGGAACAAAATCAACGTGAATGTCTTCTTTTTTCCAGCCGCTCCACATAAAGAGGTTCATTAGCTGTAAAATATCCGAAGCCTGCTGACAGTTACTTATAATAAAACGATGAGAAGCTTTTTCGCCACCAGCGAACTGGATGTTCTTCATCAAACGAATGGTTTGAAGCGTGTCATTGCTTAGATCGTCCAACGTATCGCATGGGCAATCGGCTTCTTCGAACGTTAGTTTCTGAAGTTTTTCTTGTTCAGGTAATTTATCGTAGCCTTCCGGGAAAGGTGAACTTAAATATTGGCGGCAAGCCTGGTGTGTTTTTCTTAATACACGACTATCCTGACGAATATCAAGGGATGCAAAATAACATCCGAATAATCTTACCTTGCGAATTAAATCATCCACAGTATTTAAGAAAAGGCTGTCGTGGCTGTTTACCAGAACGTTCTTGATAGCTTCAAGATTCTCAATAATTTCATCTTGCAAGTCACGGGGCTCCTCCACTCGCATAAAACTATTCTGATAGAACAGCTCTTGCAAACGGTCCAAATATTTTTCCACTCCACGGAAAGTTATCCGACGTTTTAGCGTTTTAAAATCGCGGTAATAGCAACGGAAAAGGATTTCTCGTAATATTTCTGAAACGTCTTTTGTACTTTGAGATGTTACATTCGGATTGCCATCTCTATCGCCTCCAGGCCAAAAACCCAACTCTATAAGTTGTGGATTAATAAATATAGGCCCTTCGAACTCGTTTTCTATTTCTTTTTGAAGAGTAGAAACGACATTGTAAAACACGTTTTCTAAGAACCATGCTAAACTTATGGCTTCGTCTACCGGAGTAGGTTTATTTTTATTGAAGAATGGCGTTTTTCCCAACTGCTGTAAAAGCTCATGAACGGTATTTATATCATTGCCTTTTAAAGCGTGTGTCAAATCGGTAATAATCGCCAATACACTACCCGGATAAAACTGCGTAGGATGGGCTGTTAATACTAATCTTAATGAAAACTCCTCAAGCTTTTGTTTGATTTGAGCTTTCATCGCCGGATTTGAAGCAGCCTGGTGTAATAATACCGGCAAGCTCCCTGAATCCTCATGACGGCTGGTTTTATTAAATGCCGAGTCTTCAATAGCATCGAAAAGCACCACTTGCCTTTCAATGTATTGTATGAACCTGAATAAAAGATCGAAGCGGTCTTCTGCTTGGACGTACTGTTCATACTGTCCAAAAAAACTCTCGATAATATCTTCAGGAGTTAAATGATTCTTCACTCCTCCTTCGCAATGAGAGGTAAAAAATGGCAATAATGTTCCTGTGTGTTTAATGCGATAGAATGGCAAAGTTAAAAACAAACTATTGTAAAGTTCAAACCTTGTTACTACCTCACTTGTGAAAAGTGCTTCTTTCTGACTTAATTTCATGTTAATTGCTTCGGCCTTCGGCTAACAAAAATAGTAGGAATATACCGTATGCAAAACTTTTAGGACGATAAAAGACATTATTATTATCATTTTACCGTCCTAATTACGTTTTTGAACCCAAAACTGAGGCAGTTTTTGGCAATTAACCGTTAATAATCTCACCTCCGTTGGGATGAAGAACTTGTCCGGTTATATAACTTGAATCTTCCGAAGCTAAGAAAAGATACGAAGGCGCCACCTCCTCAGGTTGCCCCGGCCTTCCTAAGGGAACATCACTTCCAAAGGTGGCAACTTGATCTGCAGGAAACGTGGAGGGAATTAATGGAGTCCAGATCGGTCCAGGTGCAACGCCGTTTACGCGAATTCCTTTTTTCGCAAGATTCTGAGAAAGGGAGCGGGTGAAAGCAACAATAGCACCCTTTGTAGATGCATAATCTAATAAATGGCTACTGCCTCGATATGCCGTTACTGAAGTTGAATTAATTATTGAGCTTCCTTTCTGCAAATGTTTAAGGGCCGCTTTAGCCATATAGAAATAGGCGAAAATATTTGTGCGGAAAGTGTTTTCTAGCTGTTCTGACGTTATATCTTCAATATTTTCTTGTGGATATTGAACCGCCGCGTTATTGACTAAAATATCAAGCCTGCCAAATTTCTTGATTGTATCCTCCACAATTTTTATACAATGCTGCTCCTCTCCCACGTCTCCGGCAATTAAGATGCATTGCTGGCCTTCTTCTTCCACTTCCTTTTTTGTCTCCTCGGCATCCTTGTGCTCGTTTAAGTAAGCAATTACAACATCGGCACCTTCTCTGGCGAAAAGAACTGCTGTGGCTCGACCAATCCCACTATCCCCGCCTGTGATAATAGCAACTTTTCCCGCCAGCTTAGAAAATACATCCTGGCCTTCAAAAGCTGGTCGAGGTATCATCTTTGATTCTATCCCCGGTTGCTTATCCTGCGTTTGAGGTGGCTGAAGTGGTTTTTCTTCGTTTGATTTTTGCATTTTAGATGGATGATTTCCTGTTTAACAGGAAGACTTACCTGCTAGTTTTAAAAATATCTAACTCCTAAATAGCCTTCCCTACTTTTGTCTATACTTGCATACATGCTTTTTGATGATCGTTATAAAACAATTGCCAAAGCTTCTGAAGGGATTTTCAGGGATAAGGGCAGTAAATTTCTTGCATATGCCTATCCCGTCGGATCAGAAGTAAATGTAAAGGATCATATTTCAGCTTTGAAAGCTCTGCATCCCAAAGCCAGACATCATTGCTGGGCAGTTCGCTTTGGCCCAGACAGATCTATTTTCCGCTTAAACGATGATGGAGAACCATCAGGAACAGCAGGAAGACCAATCCTCAACACTATTTTATCATACGATCTGACCAACATTCTGGTAGTGGTGGTCAGATATTTTGGAGGCACGCTTTTAGGTGTGCCAGGCTTAATCAACGCATATAAATCGGCCACTATTGAAGCTCTAAACAAAGCAGAGATTATTGAGTTAACTGTGAATGACGTTTATATAATTTCCTTTAACTATCTTCAAATGAACGACATTATGAAGATCATTAAGGATCATAGTTTAACAATCCTCTATCAACAATTTGAAAACACCTGTAACATAGAACTCGAAATACCGAAAGCCCTGCTAAATACAGTTATATCGAAATTTGAGAAAATCAACCTAAGTACCTTAACTTATCTTAGAACACAATGAATCCTATTCCTGAAACCGACCTGATACTGAATGCAGATGGCAGCATTTACCATCTCAATCTTTTACCTGAAGACATTGCGGATACGATTATTACGGTTGGCGATCCCGACAGGGTAAGCGAAGTGTCTGTACATTTCGACTCCATCGAGTTAAAAAAAGGAAAAAGAGAGTTTGTAACACATACTGGCTACATAGGACAAAACAGAATTACGGTTTTATCGACCGGCATCGGCACCGATAATATTGACATCGTATTAAATGAATTAGATGCCTTAACAAACATTGATTTCCAATCCCGTACGGAAAAGCAACTAAAGAAATCCTTAAATATAATCCGTATCGGAACATCAGGTTCTTTACAGGAAAACATCGCTGTCGACAGCATCCTGGTTTCTGAATATGCAATTGGCTTAGACAGCCTGATGCATTATTATAATCAGTCATTAACTTTAGAAGAAGAGCATTTCAAACGAGCTATTGAAAATCATTTTCAGGGTCTTACCAATATTTTCCCGTATGTTGCCGCAGCCGATAACGACTTACTTCTTAAAATCGGTAAGGACATTAAACATGGAATTACTATCACTACACCAGGCTTTTATGCTCCTCAGGGCCGTATGCTTCGTGCCAGAAGCTCAAACGATAATCTGATCAAAAGCTTTCAAAACTTTCATTATAACCACTATCAAATTACGAACCTTGAGATGGAAACAGCCGGTTTATATGCTTTAGCTCAAGTGTTAGGTCATAAAACTATTTCTGTAAATGCGATAATAGCCAACAGAATACAGCAACAGTTTAGCACCTCTCCTCAAAAAACTGTAAAACAAACGATTGAGCTGGTTTTGGGCAAATTATTTAATTGACATTAAATATTTTTTTTTATTTTCATGTAGCATTTGGTGAGACTTATGCGTCTGATAAACCTAAACCTTATCACCTTGTAAAATGAAAAAAGCCGGTAAAATCATTATCTACATCATCTTAACATTGACAATTATTATTGGATCATTATTAAGTTATGTAACGTTTGCCTTGCCCGATGTTGGTGAAGCTCCTGTTTTAAAAGTTGAACTCACTCCCGACAGGATTGAACGAGGGAGATACCTGGCAATGAATGTCACGGTTTGTATCGATTGTCATTCAACACGCGACTGGAGCAAATTTTCAGGACCATTAGATCCACGAGGGATTGGTTCAGGAGGAGAAAAGTTCGATGAGGCAGCCGGTCTTCCCGGCATAATTTATAGCCCCAATCTTACTCCGTACAATTTAAAGAACTGGACAGACGGTGAAATATTCCGGGCGATAACAACTGGTGTAAAAAAAGACGGCTCAGCGATTTTCCCAATTATGCCTTACGCTTCCTACGCCAAAATGGACAAAGAGGATATTTACTCAATCATCGCCTTTTTACGCACATTACCTGAACAAAAAACAGCGGTTGCCGAAAGAGAACTGGATTTCCCATTAAATTTTATTGTTAACACCATTCCGAAAAAAGCAAGTCCGCAAAAGCGTCCGTCCACTTCTAAAAAACTCGAATATGGCGCGTATCTGGTTAATGCTTCGGCTTGTTTTGACTGCCACACAAATTTGGTGAACGGCAAACCACTTGAAGGAATGGATTTTGCAGGTGGCCGGGAATTCAAATTGCCAGGAGGTTCAGTCTATACGGCCAATATAACCCCCGACAATGAAACCGGTATTGGAAACTGGACAGAAGATAAATTTGTAGAAAAATTTAAAGCCTTCGCCGATTCGGCATATAAAATGAATTCTGTTTCAGGATCAGAATTCCAAACAGTTATGCCCTGGACGATGTACGGAGGCATGAAAGTGCAAGATCTTGAAGCGATTTACTCCTACTTAAGAACGCTAAAGCCGATTAAAAATCAGATAATAAAATTCGTTCCTGCGAAAGGATAATTTAACTTGTGAGAATGGATAATCTTCAATGTAAATACATAAATTTTATCCATTCTCTTGTACCATGTCTTTTTCAAACTGATGGTCTGCATAAATCTCATCTATTTCCTTTTTATATCGCTCCATTATTACTTTTCGTTTAATCGTTCCTTTTGGTGTCAATTCTCCATGAATTATCGACCACTCCGATGGTAATAGAGAGATCTTTTTTACCTGTTCTACATGACTAAATTCAACGTTATATTTATTAACAAGCGATTGGTAAAATACGAGTACTCTCTCTTCTTTAATAACCTGCTCATTACTTATAAAAGGCACCTGATTCCTGGTGCACCATTCCTTGAGGTTTAAAAAAGAGGGTACCAGTAACGCAGACGTGAATTTTTTATTAGGTCCGAGAACGATTATCTGTTCGATATACTTATTCTCTTTCATTTTATTTTCAATAGGTAAAGGAGCTACGTATTTGCCGCCGGCAGTTTTAAAGATTTCCTTTTTACGATCCACAATCTTAAGAAACTTCCGGTTTACCATTTCGCCGATGTCTCCCGTGTGAAACCACCCCTCGGTCACGACCTCAGAGGTCAAGTCGGGTTGTTTGTAATAACCTTTCATAATATTCGGACCTTTACAAAGAATCTCGCCATCCTTTGCAATCTTCACCTCAACACCCTCAATCACCATACCGACAGTTCCAAACATTCGTTCATGTTTATTATAGTGGTTTACCGCAATTACAGGCGAAGTTTCGGTAAGTCCATACCCTTCCATAATAACAATTTTGGCGGCTGTAAAAATCTTTTCTAATCTAATCTGACAGGCGGCACCACCCAGAACTATCGCTTTTACATTCCCGCCTATAGCATCACGCCATTTACTGAAGACAAGCCTGTCGGCGATTTTCATCTGTATCCGATACCATAAATTTGCAGATGAATTAATTTCGTATCGCTCGGCAAGGTGCATAGCCCAAAAAAAGATTTTTCTCTTTACACCTTTCAATTTATTACCCTCAGCTAAAATACGTTCGTATACCTTTTCAAGTAAGCGGGGAACGGATGCAAATAAATCCGGTTTCACATCTTTCAGATTTGCCCCTATTGTATCCATGCTTTCGGCATAATAGATCGAAAAGCCGTTAAATAAATAACAGTAGGTGATCATTTTTTCGAAAATATGATTCAATGGTAAAAAGCTAAAGGCTTTCCTATCTTTAAGAGGAACTTGTGCCAGAACTTTATAACACGCTTTTACATTGCTCAATATATTTTTATGGGTAAGCATTACCCCCTTCGGGTGACCTGTGGTGCCCGATGTATAAATAATAGTCGAAACATCATCTTCATGCACCTTATCTGCTCTTTGACGAAGGATAGATTTCTCATCCGAAGTAAAAGGATGAAGCAATGTTTCCCAGAAAACCGCGTCGTCAATCTCATTGTATGTAAAAATTTTTAATGGAAGAGTTAATTTTTCAGCAATCAATTTCACATTATGATATAGCTCTTCAGTTTCTATGAATATTATTTTAAGATCAACCTCCTGAAGAATCATTTCGAGCTCATGCATCCCAATCGTTGGATATAAAGGAACCAAAATGGCTCCGGTTTGCTGAACAGCCAGGTCTGTGATTATCCATTCGGGCCTGCCCTTGCTTATCAAACCTATCTTATCACGTCCTTCAGGAGTTCCGTCGTTCGTCGAAACACCTAAATTGATAAGGGCGATTGTCAGCTCATCAATCATTTCATGCACATGATGAGTGCTATACGCATGCCATTTCCCATTCATTTTGGCCCCCAGGAAATCGGAACGGGGAGATTTTGCCTGAATCTTTATGCAGTCAAACAATCTGGTTAACGTTTCCATATTAATTGATTTAAATCAATTCCATATCAAAAGCAATAATGGTTTTCATCGATAATTTTTGCAGCAATTTTCCTTCTGCTTGCGGTAATATTTTGCTCATCAGTTTTTGTGAAGCGTTTTAATCCCATAAGCATTAATTTCTTCTCGTCACCTTCGGCAAATGAATTAAGAGCTTCTTTTCCGGCTTTATAAATTCGATCGGCTGCATCACTGATATAAACCTTCATCATTTCTACCTGTTCAATAGCTTTCCCGGGTT
>CBFGOI010000140.1:0-10161 GCA_965650335.1 uncultured Pedobacter sp.
TGAAGGAAGCGTATTTAAATTTTCGATATGGTTAAGAACCAGCTTGCAGCAGGTACGCTCGAAACATATCGATATGGTATCTTTCGAGTCCAAAAGAGTCTTAATTGTTGATGACAATAGCACGGTTAATGCCTGGTTAAAAAAGCAGGTTGATCAATGGAAACTGTCGGGTACGGCAGTTGGTTCTGGTGAGAAAGCTTTAGCGCTTTTAGTGAAAGATCCGGATTATGATTTAGTAATTACTGATTTGGAAATGCCTGATATGAACGGTATTGCATTATCTAAGGCTATTAAATCTTTATATCCAGATCTTCCAATCATTCTTTTAAATAAGTTTGGAGACGAAAGACATAAGAAACACCTTGAACTATTTAGTTCTGTTATAAAGAAACCAATAAGACAGTATGTTCTTAATGAGCAGATTCATGTTGCTTTGCGCAACAGGCATAAAGTAAATGAGCCAAGCAAGTCAAAACTGTCGGCTGATTTTGCTAAGGAAAACCCTCTGAGGATTTTAATCGCGGAGGATGATGCGATGAATCAAAAAATGGTTATAAAGGTGCTGAATAAGCTGGGATATGAGCCTCATATGACCAGTAATGGAAACGAAGTGCTCGAAGAAGTTAGCCTCAATAATTATGATGTGATATTAATGGATGTGCAAATGCCTGAAATGGATGGACTGGAAGCTACAAAGATGATCCGCTTATGCTTAAGTGTTCAACCTACCATTATTGCGATGACTGCAAATACCTTACAAGGAGACAGAGATGCCTGTATGCGTGCCGGAATGGATGATTACATCAGCAAACCTGTTAAACTGGAAGACCTTGTTAATGTACTTGAAAAATGGTCGCTGCACTCTCAGCAAAAAAATATTTAGAGCTTCAATCACTTTAGCGACTTTAATCCTCTCATTAAACATATGAGGGGATTTGTTTTTTATCGATTCTTAGAGCTTTTAATTAAAAAGACAGTTTTGCGTAAAGTAAAGTAACTTATTTGCTTTAAGTTCGTATAGGGGCGTATGTTTTATAAACTAACGCTCTGATGCAACACGGTTGTTATAAACTCAAATACTCTTATTTTCTCACAGGCTTCCTGCTTTTTTTTCACATACTAAGCTTCGCGCAAACGAAAGGACTTATTAACGATGGAGCAAAAATTGTGCTTACTACCGGATCCAATATCTACATAGATGGTACAGATGGTCATTACACAAATCAAAATGGGGGTGAGATAACCAACAACTCTACGGGGGGAACAATTAAGCTTTTCGGCAACTGGACAAATAATGCTTTAAATACAGTATTCTCAAGTGGTACTACAACAACTGTTGAGTTTCTGGGAGCAGCTCAGAGCATAAGCGGAACAAATGCTACGGGTTTTTATAATTTCCTGGCCTCAGGTTCGGGAACCAAGACCTTTAGCTCTGATGTCGCATCTACTGTTTCGAATTTAGTGACCTTAAGTGACAATATTACTGTAAATGCCAATAGCAAACTAACCCTGCTGGCTTCCGCTACAAGCAACGCAAATGTGGCCGCTATACCGGGTACTTCAAGTATTACAGGGAATGTCAATGTTCAGGTTTATTTTACTGGTAATGGTGACAGCAATTATAGGGGCACAAGAGCCATTTCATCGCCGGTAACGGAAGCTGTTTCATCAACCTATTCGCAGTTAAAAAACTACATGGTTATCACTGGTAAACTGAATGGTGGTTTTGATTTGGGAGGATCATTGCAGCCATATGGAGTTTCATTGACTAATTATAATGAAGCTGCCACTTTATCTCAATCGCAATTTACACAAGTAGAAAGTATTTCAAGTCCTCTTTTGCCTGGTCATGGCAGCTTTCTGTTTTTTAGAGGCAGTCGCGATGGATATGATAATTCAACCCCTTCCACATCCAGCAAGGTAAATGCTCCGTTTGCCGCTCCTGAAAATGTAATTATGCAATATACAGGACCTATTAATCAGCAGAACGTTGAAGTTTCAGTGCCATATACGTCTAATAACGAAGTAAATTATGATGGGTATAAGCTGATAGGTAATCCTTATCCGGCAGTAATAAACTGGGGCTTAGTTACCAAAGTTGGAATGGAAGATGAGCTTAAAATCGTTAAACCGATGGGTGGCTTTGCAACGTATAAAAACGGAGTGGTGGCCAATATTACGGAACTTACGGGAGATAGCATTCGATTTATTAAGCCGGGACAAGCTTTTTATGTGAGATCAAAATCGGGTGGCGGTACAGTGACTTTTACAGAAGCTTCAAAATCTTTTACAGCCAGTCCCTTACTATTTATGTCATCGCCCAAAGACAACGCACTTTTAACTACTCCTTTTTCTGAAAAAGGTTTCGGCGGCACATCAAATTTTTCTGGTAATGAATTTAGAATTACGCTGCAGAATACAACACACAAAGAAGAAGCGGTAACTGTTTTTAGGGCTGGCAGTAGTGCTGCGTCTCAACGTGAGGATGCCGTGCTATTTAGCGGAAGTACGGTGATTCTAAGTACTCTATCAAGTGATAACGTAAAACTCACGATCAATTTTATGCCAGAAATAAGTGATGTTCAGGAGCTTAGATTGAGCGTAAACGCCGCTGTCACTGGTGCTGTAAAGTTGAATTTTACAGATCTATCTGCTGCACGAAACTACGATGTTTTTCTGAAAGACAATTTTCAGAATACCATAACAAATGTGCGGTCTGCACCCGTTTATGATTTCGTTATAAATAAAACGATACCAGCTTCTTATGGCGACTCTCGTTTTGTGGTTCTGTTCAAGCCATTAAGTACCGCTGCAGACTTTATTGCAAAAAAGGTAAACACAGGAGCAGAGCTTTCCTGGACTACTTTAACAGGACCCAATAATGGAAAATTCGAAATTGAACGCTCTGAAGATGGCCTGAATTATGCTCCTGTCGGATCTGTTGAGTATTTAGTCTCTTCAACATCTTATGCATTTTTGGATAAGAAGCCCTTAATGGGAAACAACTACTATCGCTTAAAGCAAACAGATAAGTTCGGGAATGTTATTTATTCACAGCCGGCTTTTCTTGATTATAAACTGGATGATAGTATTGCATTTCTTTTGTATCCAAATCCTTCCTCAGAAAGTATTTCGATCGATTTAAACTCACGCAATGCGTCAATAGTTTTTACCCTTCGCGACTTGCAAGGCAAGGAGTTGATGCGTGAAACCTTTTTAAAGGATCAACGTATTCTGCAAAACATATCCCATTTACACACTGGGGTTTATATCGTTCAGCTGAATGTTGAAGGAAGTAATGAATTGATAGGTTCAGCTAAACTCATAAAGGAATAATCATTGGGGTTGATGAAAAAGTTGTTTTGGACAATATTATTGTGTTGCTTGTCTTCGCACTCTTTCTCGCAGACTTGTGATCCTCAATTTGATCCTTTTTGTGAAGATGTGGATGCTCCTATTGATAGTGGTGTAGGCTTACTTATAGGAGCAGCTGCATTGTATACGATTAAAAAAATTCGAGAGAAAAAAGCTGAAACCGGACAGAAGTCTGGTTTACATAGCTAAGCTTTAGATATTGTTCGCAAGATTGTTCGCTTTATATAGGGTTCGGGTAGGGAAGTACGACGAACACCTTTTACCCCGAGAGCAGGATTAAAGCTTACCTGAACGTAAGATTACCAAAGAAGCGTTTAAAACAGACGCTTCTTTGGTAAAAGATTAAGATCCTGAGTTGTCTAAAATGGAGCTGTCGCTTGATGAATTTCTCAGACTAGCTAAAAATTCTTCGCTTATGGGCTTGTCGTAATCAAACTCGGGACTGTTTTTTAACATATCCGTTGTTTGGTCAAGATAAACAGAAGAAGTTTCCCATTCTATTTTCCTTATGCTCTTGGTAGAGAGCAGGATTTTGTTGCCCGAATACCAGTTACCTGTTTCAACTATCAAACCAGCCAAGATCCAGGAAGAATCGTCGACTAAAAAATCTTCAATATCTCCTAGTTCAGCGTCGGCTGCATGAATATCATAGCCGGTAACTCTTTTTACACTTCTTAAATGCGTTTCTTTCGGAGGCTGACCCGCCTCGCCCGGATGATGCATTTCATCTGATATTCTTTCTTCAAAAGGAATATCTGGAGCAACAACACCGCCAACCATTCCGCTTGTCATGAAACCCATGCCTGCACCTTCATAAAAGGGCCATGAATAATGCCGATGCAGCTCAGTCTCCTGATCTCTGCTAATGGGTTTTTCTGCATCAATATCCGGACTGTGTTTAACCTGGTCTTTTGTAAGATTCACCGGAAATACTTTGGCATTCCAATTTGGTGTTTGCAAAGCTACCGGAGAAAGAAGCACCTTACGACCAAACAGCCAGTTGCCAGTTTCTAAAACTAAATAGCGGATTTGCCATGTTCGATCATCGAAGTAGAAATCCGTAACCTTGCCAATTTCACCATCGGTAGCACCCATGGTAAAACCGATCAAACTTTTAATACTGCGTAGCATAATGCCTCCTTCTTTATTGTCTGAATGAATGTTCGACCTAGTTATATAATAGTAATTTAAGCGAAATTGTTTCAAATGGCAGGCTGGAATTGCTTCAATTAACGGTGAAATTTTGTTTGGTCGATGCTAGATTTTCGGCATCCTGAAAAGCAGCCTTCTGTGCTCAGATGTTCTTTCTGCGGCCTCAGTGACCGGATTCATTAGCGCATTTTGATTGCTAATCGGATAGGGGCGGGAATATTTGAATGAGGATCGTCGATTAAACTTGAGAGGATCTGAATGAATACCGACACACTGGAAAAGCGGCACCCATCCAACATTTCCAGTCCGTCATTCTCCCGCAGGTGGACATCTAAATGCAGCGCAAAATATCCAGGCTTGTGGGTATACTGCATTTTCAGCGCTCCCGGAATGCTGTATATTTTTATCGCACATATTCCTTGAACTTAATTTTTAATTAAGAAAAAACTGTTTCAAGATATTTCATTATTTTTTTATATAATTGATCCTAATAAATCTAAAATTTTTTCTGCCAAAACCTTTATCATGATTTCTTTTATTGATCTACTTATTCTCAGGATAAAACCTCTGTTGATCCTTTCTCTATTTCTCTTTCTATCGTTCAATACCTTCGGTCAGGGTGGTAAAATCGATAGCAGCGGCATGGTTACCTTGCGAATTGATCCGCAAAATGCACGAGGTGCCAATGTCTCTCAGGTCTTCGACGAGGTGAAGTTTATACCGCTTGAAACCACTAAAGAAAGCTTGTTCGGCAGTATCTACGATTTAAGAATTGTGAAAAATCAGTTCGTCCTTTTTGATTACGATACAAGAGCTGTCTTAATATTTGCGAAAGACGGGAAATTTAAGGGAAAGATAGACGCAAGTAAAATTCCCAAAGATGATGCTGATAAAAGTAAAAATGAGCTGTACGGATATCGGATTGCCGAGGAAAATAAGGATAGTCTGATTGCTATTTATTCGAGTAAATATTATTTCTATTTTGACTTTAACGGCAAGCAGATTAAGAAGGTGCCGCACAAAGATGCCGGTTTCAATCGGGATTTTACCCTCGCGGATAAAGAAACAAGGGTAAGGCCATTTTACATAGAGAAAAATGGGAAAGACAGTACTCATTACGAGGTTGGAATACTGAGAAAGAATAAAGATTCTGTAGGGTATTTTCCTTTTTCGATGAAACGCTATGAAACCGACGAGTTTTGGGGTGGTACAAAGCTTTATGATTGCGGAACACCAAACGAGATGTTCTTCATCAATTTTTACAGCTACAACCTTTATAAAATTACACCGGCTAAACTTTCATTAGCTTACCGCATTATCTTCCCGGCAAATAACTCACTGCCCGGCGACTTTGTAACGAATCCCATCTATATTAAAAAGCGTGGAGAGTATTTCCGGAACAATCCGAAAGTGTTTTACAGCATGAATAGCGCATACCCGGTCGGAGATAATCTATACTTACAAATGCGGAGCTGGGGTTGGGATAAAGAATTGAAGAAAGCAATTATATATAATTTAAAAACCGCTGAGACCATCTCACTGCAGGATTTGCAACCCGATAGCCTGTCCTCTTTTCTCCCCGTTACCGATGCTGGAGCATTTTACGATTTTGCAAATAAAGGATTTCATTTGTACAAAGACGACTATTTCTACACCAGCTATTCATCACTCGCCATGTTTAGTTTTAAAGAACAATTGGGTGATAAAAATAAGGTGTTCAGCCCTCAAATGCAGGAATACTTCAAAACCCAGGACCGGAAAAGTAACCCGGTGATCATCCAACTGAAACCTAAAAAACACTAAACCATCACCTAATGCAAAAACTTCTGCAACTGATTACAGTAATAAGCTTTACTGTATGTTTCTATAACGTTCGGGCTCAGCAAGCAAATCCCAATAATATAGGCTCTGTTAAGGGCCTGCTACAAGATACGCTACATAAATACACGGTAAAATCGGCAACAGTGTCGGTGTACAGGTCAGACAGCACCTTGCTGAATTATCAACTCAGCAATAATTATGGCGAGTTCAGTTTTAGAAACCTGCCCCTAAACACTAAATATTATATCGAAGTGAGCCACGTTAGTTACCACGTGCTCAGGCAGAACTTCACACTTACAGGCACGCAAAAAGCCATTGATTTAAAAACCCTGATTTTAACACCAAAGGAGGTTGAACTTAACGAGGTCGAGATTAGAGTGCCTCCGATACAGATGAATGGCGACACTTTAGAATTTAATGCCGCCGCGTTCAAATTAGACAGCAATGCAGTAGTTGAAGATCTGCTCAGAAAGATACCGAATGTTACCCTTTGGGGCGATGGGCAGATCACCGTAAACGGGAGAGAGGTTAAAAGCCTTCTGGTAAACGGAAAGGAATTTTTTGGAGGCGATTTCAAGATGGCGCTCCAGAACATTTCTAAAAATGCCCTGCAAAAAGTGCAGGTGTATAATGTGCAAAAGAATGAAACTAACCCCTTAGACAGTACGCTAACCGTGAACCTTAAGCTTAAGAAAGGAAAAGACAAGGGCTATTTCGGTAAAGTTGGTGGTGGATACGGTACAACCGAGCGTTTCGAGGCCGATGGGAACATCAATTTTTTTGCGCCTAAACTTCAACTGGGTATCATCGCAGCAGGCAATAATGTCAACAAAATTGCAAATAACACAAGGGATCTAACTTCTAATAGTACATTTAAAGGCGTGGGTACCAATGTAGAGTATCAACCGGATTTTAGGGCAACCGGAATAAACCGCACAAAAACCGGTGGCGCAACCTTTAGCTATAATTTTATAGAAAAGCCTACCTACGACAAGAAAAGCGCGATTACTGCAAACTATTTTGGACAAAATCGTATCAACGATATCGTATCAAACAGTCAGACCACTACAACGATAGGCGCAGGAAGCAGGATATTCGACAATGTTTCAAGTAACAACAGTACCTTGAGTAATAATCAAAATTTCGATAGCAGGTTTGAGTATGCGAAGCTAAACCATCGCCTGAATATCAGCCAAAATCTCTTTGTAAACTCAGGGGAGACTAATAACCTGTCTTTACGAAATGCCCTTAACCAGCAAAACGACACTACCAGTACTAATAATACTGTCGGGCAGAACACATACACCAATATGGGTTTTCGCCTGAGCGCCGACTATGGCTATAACAACTTCATGAAGTTTAAGCAAAAGATAAGAAGTTTTAATGCGAGGTATAACCTGAATGTAGAGGATTCGGATAATGAGAGAACAGATCTGACCAAATTCAGATCCTTTGTCAATGCCGCCTCCAATCGTGATTTTAACAGGCGATATAATAACGATGGCAGTAATATATATCAGCAGCTGTTTGTGGAATTACCGGGTTTAAAAAGATTGTTCTTTGGGGATAAACGTCTGGCGAGAATAGATTTCAACTTTAGTAATGATCTAAGCATGGTAAACTCTAACAATAACAGTCAGGTTGCCGATTTTGATAATCTAACCAGTAATTACCAGAACAACGCCTATCTGAGCAACAACCTGAGAACAAACTTAATAACCGAAACGCCTTCTTTAACATTCACCCGGAGCTTTAGTAAACACCTTAGCAATAGGTTCAACCGAAATCTTAATTTTAATATCTCAGCAAAACAAAAGTTTAGCTACCAGGATAACCGGTCGGATAAACAATTTCAAAACATCAGCAGAAGCTACAGCAACTTTATACCTGCAGCATTAATTAGCTATAACAGGTATCAGTATGGGGAGTACAGCAATTATGTTTCCCTCAATTTCGTGACGGACGTGCGCATTCCATCAGTAAATCAATTAGCACCTTTAACTGATAGTGCGAATGTTTACAGGTTGCAAAAAGGCAATATCAATTTAAGAGAGGCACTGAGCAGGGACATACGTCTCTACTTCTCTCATACAGATCAGCGCAGTAAAAACACGTTAAATTATTATATCAATGCAACGCTTAACTTTACTGAGGACGCTTTTGCGGATAGTATATTTATCGATAATCAGAACCGGCGCACCATTTATTTAGCCAATGCAGATGGCTATAAATCGGCACGGCTTAACGGCGATATTAAAAAAGCACTGAAGTTTAAAACCAGCGCCTTGCAAACCAATTTAGGTGGTTCGGTGTCGTTCAGTAAAAGTCCGGGGTACCTAAATGATGCTTTTGCCTTTTCTAATAATCTCAATACGGATACCTACCTGAGTTTCAACTATACCTATAAAGATAAACTTTCTGTAGAAACCCGAGAGAACCTTGGAACTTACCGCAGCCGGCAAAATGCATTTAACACCAGTTATAGCGGAACAAACATCAGTTCGGCACTGAGCGGCAGTTACAACGTGACCAAGAAGTTTACGCTGAATAGTAATATCAGTCTCAATAGCAACCGCACTTCGGCCAGCAAATCCATAAATTACAATATCTGGAATGCAAGTGCTGTTTATCGCTTGTTAAAAGGCAATAACGCCGAGTTTAAGTTTACAGCGCTGGATCTGCTGCGCCAGAATAATAGCATCATAAATACGGGTAATTCAAACAGTTTTACATTTGCCACACGGAATGTTTTGCAGCAATATTTCATGACTACCTTTTCATATTATCCGCGTCAGTTTGGTAAGAGTGGGGTGAAGAAATAAAAGGAGATTTCTCGCTCTTCGGAATTTATATTCCGAAGAGCAGTTGTTCCGCTCATGGCCGCGGAGAGGCCTAGTAACTTTTGTCTTGAAACAAAAGTCACCAAAAATTCAAGAACAGAAAAATGCTCGACCGCTTTTCTGTTCAGGCCAACGCTCGTGCTTCGGTTTCTGGCGTAAGTTTGTAACGTTTTCTGTTTTTGGTTGAGATAGCAGCTGGATTTTGTCCTTAGACAAGATTTGACTTGTATGCTTTTGGTGCTACGGCTTTTAATCGTGCAAATTATTCCAATTCAAAAACCGCTCTTATCCTGTAACTTAATTTCGTTGTTTTAAAGTCGATTGCTGGCATTGATGCGGATTGTTCGGTCATCATTCCGTCGTTCATTACTGAGCCGGTCCTGGCGGGAGGATAGGTATTGTTTCCGTGTTCGATCTCGTTAATTTCAAGGGCTCCTCCAACTTCATCACCAAGTGCAGCCGCTAAATAGGATGCTTTATCTTTTGCGGCCTTCAGCGCTTTTATTTTAAGATCCTGTTTAACAGCTTCAAGGTTTGAATAATCGTAACCTTCGATATTGGTGTATTCTATCGCTCTTGCATCCACTGCATTAATTATCTGGTTGAATTTATTCAGGTCGGATACTTTTAAACGATATTGCTTTCTTGCCATAAAAGCAGGATTCTTTCTTTTTTCATAAGCATAATTAAAGCTCGAGACATTATTAATGGTGAAGTTTTCTTTTGGAATGCCCGCTTTTGCAGCAGCTCGCTGGAGACTCGCCTCAAGATCTTCTATGCTTACCTTCTTTTTGGAAGCATTATCAATATATTCTTTCAGAGATATCCCAACGTAGATTATGTCTGGTGTAACTTCCGTTTCCGCCGATCCTAAAACTTCAATTTTGTGCCGGGTGTCGACATTTTGTGTACATCCCTGTAAAAAAACCGTGCCTGCAACCGCAGCAATAAATACTAATCCTTTCATGCTCTG
>CBFGOI010000141.1:0-10032 GCA_965650335.1 uncultured Pedobacter sp.
TTGGTCAGAAGAAGTCCTTATTTAATCAAAGGATCTCTTTCTTTAGCAAAGAGCTCAAATACCTTTTTATCTACCCAGGCGGGAAGTAATTTATTCATCAGTACAGCAAGTTTACCCTGGGCCGTCATTATCAGTGTTCTTTTTCGATTTATCACGCCCGAAACAATAATTTTGGCAACTTCATCGGCACTCATCATTTTACCTTCATCCATACTGGTTTCACCTTGTGAGGCACCATCTTTGGCTAAAGCGGTATTGCGAATATTTGAAGCCGTAAATCCCGGAGCGGCAATCATTACATGGAGGCCTGTTTTTAAATTTTCGACCCGCAGTGCCTCCAGAAAGCCATTCATTGCAAACTTTGAAGCAGAATAACCTGTACGTCCAGGCAAGCCGCGGTATCCGGCAATCGAGGAAACCCCGACAACAGAACCCTTGTTTTTTAACAATTCCGGCAAAGCATATTTTGTACAGTAAACGGTGCCCCAGAAATTAATATCCATCAAATTCCGAATAACTACCAAATCCAAATCATTAAACAAGGCGCGCATGCTTATTCCGGCATTATTGATCAAAACATCAATACGGTTAAATGTGTGCGTTGCCTGTTTGATTAAAAGCTCACAATCCTCTTCCTTCGAAACATCACATTGCACAGCAATAGCTTTAATGCCATAACTTGTTTCGAGTTGTTCGGCAATTTCACATAAGGTAACATACTGGCGCGCCCCTAATACCAGGTTGGCTCCCTGACGAGCAAATTCTTCTGCGCATGCTTTCCCGATTCCGGACGAAGCTCCTGTAATGATGACGGTTTTATTTTTTAAGGACATGGGATTTGAGGTGAAAGGCCAAAGGTAAAAGCCCAGAAGGAAATTTAAAAGCTTTTATTAGTGATTAAGTATAAGACTGAACGGATTATTTAAGTAAGGAATTCTCGTACGGAACCCTGGTTATTATCGATCTTCCCAAAGTAATTTCATCCACATATTCAATTTCGCCCCCAAAAGCTATGCCCCGGGCAATTGTGGTAAACTTTACAGGGAAGTCTTTTAGCTTTTTATACAGATAAAATATGGTGGTGTCGCCTTCCATGGTAGCGCTTAACGCTAAAATAACTTCTTTTATCTCGCCAGCCTGAACTCTTTCTACAATCGATTCAATGTTCAAATCAGATGGACCGATTCCATCCATCGGCGAAATAAGTCCGCCTAAAACATGATAAACACCGTTGTACTGATTGGTGTTTTCAATAGCCATAACATCACGGGTATCCTCAACCAAACAAACCAGGGCTTTATCTCGTTTCTTACTTGAACATATTTCGCAAATAGAACTGTCAGAAATGTTTTTACACACTTCACAAAATCGAATTTCCTTTTTTAGTCTGGTTAGTGCATCACTAAATCTCTCGACATCTTGTGCCGGTTGATTTAGCAGATGTAACACCAAACGCAATGCCGTTTTCTGTCCTACACCCGGAAGTTTAGAAAATTCGGAAACTGCATTTTCAAGTAATCGGGAAGAGAAATTCATTGCGTAAAAATAAGGAATCGACGAGTATTATTTAATTGTATTAATGAAATTTAATGAATCTCAACTTAGCAGTCTCACTAATACTTTTAATCGGTATAATTCCTTTAGTCACTGTAATTCCGTTAACAATCAGCGCAATCCATTCAATCAGTGTAATCCTTTTAATCAGTGTAATGCTTTTAATATATCTTTATATTTTTAGAACTAAAATTAAGCTATGTCGCCGGGAGTATTATTATCATTTATAGTAGGCTATTTTACCTTATTGATTGCAGTATCCTACTTTACATCAAGAAAATCCTCAGATAACTCAACCTTTTTTATCGCAAACCGCAACTCCAGGTGGTATCTGGTTGCTTTCGGCATGATTGGTACCGCCTTATCAGGTGTAACGTTTATTTCTGTGCCCGGTGCGGTTGGAAAGGGAGGCTTCGGTTACTTTCAATTTATTCTGGGAAATGCTGTTGGATTTGTGTTAATCGCTACTGTTTTACTCCCGCTATACTATCGGATGAATCTCATTTCCATTTATACCTACCTGGAAAAGAGATTAGGATATTGGAGTTATAAATCAGGGTCGATGATCTTTTTAATATCCCGTACCATTGGTTCGGCGTTTCGATTATACCTGGTAGGTATCGTTTTACAGAAGTTTATTTTTGACGCCTGGAATGTTCCGTTTTGGGTAACCATCACTTTGTGTTTAATTTTAATCTGGTTGTACACATTCAGGGGCGGATTGAAAACTATTATCATTACCGATACACTGCAAACAGTTTTTCTATTGCTGTCTGTCATGCTTTCGATCATATTCATTGCTAAAAGCCTGGATTTCGATGTAGCAGAAACATTTGAAGCGGTTAAAGAAAGTTCGTATTCCAAAATTTTTTTCTGGGAAGATTTCCTGGGTTCGAAATCGCATTTCATAAAACAGTTTCTCGGAGGAGTTTTTGTCACCCTGGCCATGACTGGTCTTGATCAGGATTTAATGCAGAAGAATCTAAGCTGTAAAAACATTGGTGAAGCACAAAAAAATATGCTAACCTTTACAGGAATTTTCGTGGTGATAAATTTATTTTTTCTCAGCGTAGGCGCTTTGCTTTATATGTTCGCTGCCCAAAACAATATTGATGTTGCTTCTTTCAGAACTCCCGATCATCTGTTTCCTGAAATTGCTTTGAATCATCTTAATATTATCCCCGCAATAATTTTTATGGCCGGATTAACTGCTGCAACCTTTGCAACAACCGATTCTGCTCTGACCGCTCTGACTACTTCTTTTTGCATCGACTTCTTAAATTTTAATAAGTACAAGGATCAAAATTCGCCCAAATTGGTGCGGACGCGCCATATAGTACATGTTGTTTTTTCGTTTTTGATGCTGCTGGTGATCCTCGGATTTAAAGTGATCAACAATGATTCGGTAGTAAACGCTATTTTTAAAGCAGCCGGGTATACGTATGGCCCATTGCTGGGATTGTTTGCATTCGGAATGTTTACCCATCGAGGTGTTAACGATAAACTTGTGCCGTTTATCTGTGTTTTATCACCTGCTATTTGTTTTGTTCTTGATCTGAACTCAAAAGCCTGGAGCGGTTATGTGATCGGATTTGAGCTGATAATTTATAATGCGCTAATTACGTATCTTATGCTGTTGTTTACTAGTAGAAGTACAGAAGAGCAAACAACTTTTTAATTTTTAATATTTTGGGACTATGACAAGTGATGAACAGATAAGAAACGCTTTCGATAATAAAGATTGGCAGGAAATTAAGGTAACCGATTCCTGGCAGATTTTTAAAATAATGGCCGAATTTGTAGATGGCTTTGAAAAGCTTGCAAAAATTGGCCCCTGTGTATCCATCTTCGGTTCCGCAAGAACAACCAATGAAAACAAATATTACAAACTCGCTGAAGACACCGCACGTTTACTGACGGAAAAAGGATATGGTGTAATTTCCGGCGGCGGACCCGGTATCATGGAAGCCGCCAATAAAGGGGCTTATGAAGCAGGCGGTAAATCGGTTGGTTTGAATATTGAACTTCCATTTGAGCAATTTCATAATAAATATGTCGACAGGGATAAGCTCTTAGAGTTTGATTATTTCTTTGTGCGAAAGGTGATGTTTATGAAATATTCTCAGGGGTTTATAATTCTTCCCGGCGGTTTTGGCACAATGGACGAAATGTTCGAAGCGATCACTTTAATACAGACAGGTAAAATAGCACGTTTTCCGATCGTTTTAGTGGGTTCTGATTATTGGAGTGGTTTACTGGACTGGGTGAATAAACAAATGATCGAGGCTGGTAATATCAGTGCTGAAGATCTAAACCTTTACAGACTGGTAGATACTGCCGAAGAAGCAGCAGAGCATATCTTTAGATTCTATAACAAGTATGTTTTGAAACCGAATTTTTAAAATTCATCTTTTGGTGGCCTTTTCTGCTTTGATTTGTTTGAAACGATACTGATTTGCTAAGGCTGATTGTCCGGGGTTGAAATAGTTTTTTATTTCAATCCCTCGAAGCCATCTTTTACATCGTTCCAAAACTCATCAAGAGCAATGATCCTTGGTTTGAAAAATGAGATCAGTTTTGGCCAGTCTTCTCTTTTAAACACATTCGCGCCCTCGAGTACTTTTATAATCCGGCAAAAGGATTTACCCTGTTCGTCCAGAGCATGTTTTTCCCATTCCCATTCCTCATCTAATGTCGTGTGGAGTAAATCTTTAAATTCTTCGAATTGTTCAAAAAAAAGTTCCTGAATACCCACATCAGGATGTCTGATTTCTATTGCAATAAATGCCCTGTTTTTATC
Source organism: uncultured Pedobacter sp. (assembly GCA_965650335.1). GTDB lineage: Bacteria > Bacteroidota > Bacteroidia > Sphingobacteriales > Sphingobacteriaceae > Paradesertivirga. The sequence goes on from CBFGOI010000141.1 coordinate 4,355, forward strand.
GGCATCCATTTTGAAAAACACATATTTTAAACCTGTTTTATAATTGAGCCAGTTTGTTTTTGCCCCCTCGGATGATAATTGAGGAGACAGATACTGACCAAAATTTGTCCAAAACTCTTGTCTCAATTGCGAAGCTTGCTCTCGGGTGTACATTGATACAAAGGTATTAAACCAGACCATTTCGAGCTAAATAATGAAATTATTGTGTTTTCTGTAAGATTATCGATCAAACATTTGCGCCTGAAATTGTTAATAATTGATAAACCCATATAAGTTTGAACTTTCGGAAAAACAACTCCTGGATTAAATCTCTTGCAAAATTTGGCCTCGCGGCAAAAGGAACTGTTTATTGTTTAATTGGGATGCTGGCCTTTATGTCTGCATTCAAAATCGACGGACAACGTTCACAGCAGTCGGATAGAACGGGTGCTTTTAAATTCATTCTGGATCAGCCCGCTGGAAAAATAATTCTTTCAATAATAGCAATCGGACTTTTATCGTACAGTATCTGGCGGTTTCTTCAAAGTTTTCTTGATACTGAAAAAAAGGGAAATAAAGCTGGTGGCCTGGCAAAACGCTTTAGCTATTTTTTTAGTGGTTTAACTTATCTGTCTATCTTCTATTTCTCTGTTCGGTTTCTTTCAAAAAATGGAAGTCAGGCAGGAGGAGGTTCCAAACAGGATGTCGCGGCAAATGTTTTACAGCAGCCTTCCGGTCAATTTTTACTAGGTATTGTGGCTGCAATCATGGCAGCTAATGGCATTTATCAAATCTGGTATGGTAATTCTGAAAAATACCGGAAACATGTTAATCTTCAGGAACTTGATAAAAAGGCATCCGGCTCTTTGTTAAGAGCGGGGAAAATAGGCTATATCTCAAGGGGAGTGGTATGGCTGGTAATAGCTTTTTTGTTTTCAAAGGCGGCATTACACAACAGGGCGGCAGAAGCAGGTGATACCGGCTCGGCTTTTAGCTTTATTCAGCAAAGTAGCTATGGCACATATTTGCTGGCAGCTTTAGGCCTGGGTTTAATTTGTTATGGAGTGATGAACTTTATTAGAGCAGCTTTTGAAAAATTTAAGCATTAATTTTTTGCCTCGGATGATGGTAGTTCGTATTCAAACAAAATTGTATTATATTCATTTTTAATTAAAACACTTTGCATGGAAACTATTGAATTTACAATAAACGGTCAGGTTTATACAGCAGAAGAGACTGAAGGAATGTATTCTATTGTTCGTGATGCCACTTTTATTGGCCAGATGTATAAGGAGAAAAATAAAGGATGGACATGGGAGGGACCGACCAGAATCAGTAAAGACCATCCTTGGCAAACCATAGGAGAAAAGATTGATAAACACCTATCTAACTTGCATCCGGTTAAATAGACCTTCGAAATCCTCAACCGACTTTTCTGCTGATTTTATCTTAGTTTTAATCGTCGGAGGAATATTTTTTTGGATGAAAGAAGGAGAGAAATGGTTATAGATTATTAAGTAAGAAAGTAGAATTCAAATTGGTTCTTTCGACATAATTATAATCTATTGGATTATTTTTGCTTCTTCCTTTCCCTCAACCTGACCTTTATCCTGCTCTTTTTCATGGATAATTCCAGAAATTTCTTCAGTGAAGATAAGGCCAATTTTTGCTGCGTGTTCTGCTGCCTCAACTGCATTGTCAATTATTAGCATTTCTACTTTCTCGCTACTTAGATCTTCTCTGATTTTGATAGCTATCTTCTCTCTTTGTTCCAGTTGTACGTCGCGGATGTAAATAGCCAAAACGCGACCTGGAAATTTCTTTACAACTTCCTGATAAATTTTAGGGTCTTCCTGACCGCTGTCGCCTATTAAAACAAAGTTTAAGGTAGGATAGGTTAGCAGAATATTTTCGATCTCTTTAAATTTATGTCCCATATGTCCGCCACTACTAAAAAGCTTATTATTTTGCAGGCCGAAATCCCGTAACAGGAGAGGACCCTCCGGAATGTTATTAAGATCCAGAAATTCCTTAAGTAAATCATACATATTCCATGGGCTGCTGGAAACGTAGAAGAACGGATTGTTGCGTTTGCCGTTTCGGCCCAGCTGCAGCGACCGGTAAAAAGCAGAAACTCCTGCAAATGGCAAACGGGTTCTGGCGTTATGTAAAAAAACTGTACGAGACATTTTTAAGAGATTGGTAGCAGAAGTTTCGACTATCGTGTCGTCAATATCGCTGATAATTCCGTATTCGGCATCCGCCGGCGGAACCAGCACTTCGGCAAAAACCTTTAGTTCTTTTTCAAATGGTATTGGAGCATGTGTCAATTCAATCTCCATAAGATGCCAGATATCCGCCGGCTCAATTGGATAGGTGGGCTCAATGTTAATCATGTAATATCCCTCCTCATCTGTAACCATTTGGTGCATCTGATCCTGAAAACGAACATTTAAAACAGCATGGGGTATTTCATCGCTTTCAAAGCGTTTGTACATATTTACCAAATTGTTTAATATGGTATCTTTATCGCCGGATGCGGCAATTCGTTTGTCTTCTAATACCCTGCCTTTTAGATAAAGCCGATTAACTGTTCCGTAACTGCGATATGGAACTATTTGTACCGGATCATTTAACCCGAGTTTTTTTCTCAGATCAGATTTCAAGTTGTCGAATTCGTTGTCTATCAGATTTATTGAATCAGAAAATAGTTTCTTCCACATTTAAATATCGGTTGAATTTAAATTAACAGTTCTTCCTCTTCTGTGTTTGAAGGGTATCTGAGTTTCAAAAATAAGAAGAACATTCTTGAAAGGTATATTGCATATAGTCCTCATTCTGATGAAGAATTTGAATATTAAAAATTTAAAAAATTGTTTGTTTTCAATTATATTCCCGACATTTGGTTATTAACAATTTTTATAATGCAAAAAGGAACAGTAAAATTTTTCAATGAAACTAAAGGTTTCGGTTTCATCGTACCATCAAACGGAGATAGCGATATCTTTGTTCACTCTTCAGGTTTAGTTGATAACATTCGTGAGAATGATACAGTAGAATATGAAGTTGAACGCGGTAAAAAAGGTTTAAACGCAGTAAATGTAAAGGTTATATAATCAATACTTTATTTTAAAATCTTACAAGCATCAGCCAAAAGCTGATGCTTTTTTTTGTCCCCTATTTTCGTCATAAAGCCTTTGTCGATTTACAAGCATTTGCAACTTATTAGAAGTCAATTCCGTATCAGTGTACAACTTAAAGAAATTTACAAAGCGATAAACTAATTTGAAATGCTTTGTGAGATTGTATCACAATATGAATAAAATAAATTTAGCCGTTATTGACGACGATGAAATGTATGTACTCACTGTTAAGAAGCTTTTAGAAAGGATAAAATTTACAGAGAGAACAGTGTATTTCGAAAACGGAAAAGTAGCTTTAAACTATTTCGATGAATATATTAACAAGGCAGATTTAATTCCCGAACTCGTTCTTCTGGATCTTAATATGCCGGTTACAAATGGCTGGCAGTTTATTAAAGAATTTAGAAAACTCAAAACGAAAATCGATAAGAAAATTACTATCTACATGATCAGTAATACCATAAATGAAGAGGAAATTAGGAGAGCTAAAGAGATAGAGGAGGTTACCGAATTTGTTTGTAAGCCGGTAACTATGCAGACGCTAACAAATTTGTTAAGCAGCATGAATTAAATTAAACCAAATACAATTAGTTAAAGGAGAAATCAAAGGCATAACTGCCTAAGATCTCTCCTTTTTCTTTACAGAATTATTTTGAGCCTCCCATACCGCCACCGGTATCATCATTAATAATTGCTTTTTTGCTCTTTTTTACGCTTGATTTTAGCTTACCAAACCGATAGTTTAAGCTAGCAGAATAGGTTCTTAAATAGCTTTGATTATTGCTTTCCTGTGTAAAATCATTACCGTTGGTTTCGCTTATGTAATACCGGTATTTTGCAAAAGGGTTATTAGCTGAGGCAGAAAAAGAAAGCTTCTCTTTGATCAGATCTTTATTCACGCTGAATGAGGATCCAATGAAGCTATTCGAAGTTCCCTGCAAACTTAAATTAGGCCCCTGCATATTCATATTGGCATTTATACGCCAACCTTTATTTAGCGAATAGCCCGAAGAGCCCGAAACATAATACATCAGACCTTGATTTTCGACTATTACATTATTTACCAAAGCTGTTACATGTCCGTATCCCGCATGGGCGTTCAAACTTAAATTCCATTTTTTAGTTAATGGGTAGTTGACGTTGGCATTTCCACCAATCACCTGGGCTTTTCCTGTATTGTCAAAACTTGAGCGCGTAATATTAGTTGCTGCATTTAAAATTGAAATTGGCATAACTAGCTTATTGTAAAATTCATAGCTTAAGCCGATGTTAAATGAACCCTTTTTGAAATTGCTGTATTTCAATTCAATTCCGCTTGCTGTTGCCGCCCTGAGATTGGGATTGCCACTCGATTCGAAATTTGGGTTAGAACGATCAACAAAAGGATTAAGTTGATAAATCCCTGGACGCTTTATCTTACGTGAATACCCTAAGGTTAAACTGCTCATGTTTTTTAGCTTTCTATTTATTGAAACCGACGGAACAAGATTAAGATAGCTTTTTTGCAATTGAGATGAGGTGGAGATAAAATCAGCATCAATTAAGGTCTGTTCCAGGCGTAATCCTCCTTTAAATCCCCAGTTTTTCAAATTGTACTGATAGGAATTATAGATACTGTAAATACTTTGTTTGTTCTTGAAATTATTACTGCGGCTGTTATCTAACGCAAATACCCCATCGGTGTTTAGTGTATCATATCTGAAATTGCTTGTATTATTTCTTAATATTCCTTTTACGCCGGCTTCTATAGTGAGTTTTCTAACAGGATGCACATAATCTATCTGGAAGGCTTGCTCTGAAGACCTGCCTTTATTTAGTTGTTTATAATCAGGCCGGCTATACGACTCGGAGTTGCTTACGATCAAATTGCTGAAATTATCGTTCCCATATTCGAAAAACCGGTACGAGGTAGTCAATAAACGGTTTTTATCCGACTTAAATCCCATTTGATAATTAAAGGCTACATCAAATCCACGTCCTTTTCCTGTGTTTTTGTTCAGAAGAGTATAGCTCTGAATAACTTCGTTATCCTTTCTTAAAAATGATTCTTGATCGCTCGTTCCATCGTTTCTATTTCCATTGATATTAACCTGGCCTGATATAAGATTCAACGTATCAATTTCATAACTTAATTCGGATCCGAAGTAAGCGCTTCTGTTATCAGATTCTCGAAGGGCAGTTTGTTTCAAACTTGTGCTTGTTGTGAATCTGTTGTTTGTATTGGTTGTTGATGGATTATTGTAAATACTTCCTCCGCCGTAGCCCGAAGTTCCGAACTTACCTTGTTTTACGGTAAAAGATCCTCCAAACCCAGGTCCACCTACTGGAAAACGCTCATTTACGTTAAGACTTCCATTATATCCATTGTCAACTTTTTTATTGGTAATGATATTGATAATCCCAGCGAGACCATCGGCGTCATATTTTGCCGGGGGCGTGGTTATTACTTCAATCTTTTCTATACTGGAAGCTGGCATACTCCTTAAAATATCCTTTGGATTTCGCTCCACCATACTGGAAGGTTTGCCATTAATCAATATTTTATAGTTTTTATCT
>CBFGOI010000142.1:0-10027 GCA_965650335.1 uncultured Pedobacter sp.
AAATTTGTTAAATATCATAAAGGTAAATACCTGGTAGCCTGGGATCCTAAATCATCAACAGATAATGAACGCACTACAATTGTAATTGAAAGTAAATCAGGTATTCCTATTCTGTTCAGACAGATCGCCGGCGCGCTTGCCCGCAGAATTGTATGGTACGTAAAAGAGGGCGATGAAGTGAAACAGGGTGATCAATTTGGGTTTATAAAATTTGGTTCAAGAGTAGATGTATTCTTACCGTTAGGAACTAAAATAAATGTGAAAATTGGCGATACTGTTCAGGGAGGTATCACCGTTCTAGGAGAGTTCTAAAACACCAAATAGATGAAAAGAATTTTAATTGTATTTACAGTATTTGCATCACTTACTGCGGCTTCTGCTCAAACTAAACCAGCTCAAAAGAAGGCTGAGGTTGAAGAATGCTGCAAGAGTAAGAAAGAATGCACAAAAGAGGAAAAGGCTACTAATCATTGCTCTCCGAGCAGCAAAGCAAAAATGGTTTCGGCGGCAAAAAAACCTGTCGTAAAAAAAGGATAATCTTACGTCCGACGGTTATTCGATTAAGATCATTTTACACAGTATCTTTTAAGAATAGCAACAAAAAAAGCGCTTGAAAAATTCAAGCGCTTTTTTTATTCGGAAGACGAATGTAAAGTCTTTATTAAACTCTTTTAGATTTAATACGGGCAGCTTTACCAGTTAATGCACGTAGATAGAATAATTTCGCTCTACGAACCTTACCGCGGTTATTAACCTCAACCTTCTCAATATTTGGAGAGTTGATTGGAAAAATACGCTCTACTCCTACACCATTCGACATTTTACGTACAGTAAAAGTTTCATTGGCGCTCACACCGTTACGTTGTATAACTACTCCCTGATAAATCTGAATACGCTCTTTATTTCCTTCGCGGATTTTATAGTGTACACTTACAGTATCGCCAGACTTGAATGCAGGAACTTCTTTTTTTGCAATGGCCTGCTCTTCAACAAATTTTACTAAATCCATGATTTTAAGCTCTTAATACGATTTTTATTCCCTAAAAATCGGACTGCAATATTAGGGAATTTATTTCAATAATAAAAGAGCAGTTTTAAAATTTTTCCAATTAACGATTTTTATTGGCCGGCATACTGAAGTATAGTTTTAAGCCTTCTCGCTCAGAGCTTTCTGACCATAGGTTACCACCGTAAAAAGATAAAATATCATAACATATCTTTAAGGTATGGTTTGTGTCAAGACTAATAGATTCAGCTCGAGAAACAGTGTTGATCAGACAGCTTTCTCCTATCCTGTTGTAAAGCGCTGTTTCGTCCCCGGAGATAGAAATTATTATATTTTTCCCGCAATTAACCGCAGTAATTTTTATCTCCTCGCCATCCTCACAAAAACCCGGAACGAGTAATAGAAACTTGCAAAGAACAAATCCGAACAGAGCTAAATCCACTTTCATCGCTTTTACATCTTCAATATTGTTCGTAAAACTTACACGACCCCTTATCGTTGATTTCAGAATTTCAATAGCCAGATCGGTCTGAAACCGCAAATTTGATGAGTAACATCTTTTCCCAAAGAACTCGTATTCCCCCCAGTCAACATTCTCGTCAGAAATTGTCTGTGAACTTTCTATATATCTCTTAAGTTCCAACATCAGGCTAAAGCATTCAACGTTCACAGGTTCAAGTTCCCAAAGCTTTTCTATCGATGCCGCCATACTGCTAAAGGGTCCTTTTAAATCCTTGGTAATTAAAGATTGCAATTTCGCATGAATAGACATGTGCATTTGTTCAGTTATTCCTCCCATTCTTCCAGTAGTTGTTTTAACGGTTTATACTTAAGAGTAAAATTTTCAAGCTGCCCCGGTTCTAGGCCAAATATTTTTTCCATCAATACTACTTTCTGATGCGGAATATCTTGCTCATCAGAAATTTTAATGTTTCGATAATTTGAGAATGTGTTAAATGAAACATTAATCGCTCTAGGTATTATCTTTATAGCCTTGCGGTAATCTTTCATCGGAAGTTCAATTAAGAAATCGTTAATACAGTATTTAAACATAATCTCAAAAATTTGTATACTTGTACCAATATTTTGTGGTTGATTCATAAAATATTGCGCCAGATCAAAATTTTATAGGTAAATAATACTTATAAAATTATACATTAAATTTGATAAACAAAATTTTTATTCATTACATGAAACTTAAAGACATAGTAGACAAATCGCTTAAAGATCAAAATCGTTCTTTAAGTTGGCTTGCAGCAGAAATGAATAAAACTTTTGATGGTCTAAAACTGAGTCTGGTTAAAGGCTCAATAAAATATACTGATATTCGAAAGATGGCTGAAGTATTAAAGGTTCCCGCTTCGACTTTCTTTTTGGAGGAGAGTGCTTTAGAAAATATGGTTTCCGAAGAAAAGGTGGAATATTCAAGTCTGCGGTCTGAACTTAACAGTTGCAGAGAACTGGCAAGCACATTAAAAAATCAGGTACAAGATAAAGAGAAAATCATTGAGCTTTTAAGCCGTAAAAGCTAATCTTTTAAGAGGTCGGGCCTGCGCTGCCTGGTACGCTCCAAAGCCTGTTCATCACGCCATGCATCAATCTTTGCAGGATTACCACTTAACAAGATATCAGGAACTTTGTGTCCTTTCCAATCAGCCGGACGAGTATAAATGGGTGCGTCTAACAACTCACCTTGAAAAGAGTCCGACAATGCTGATGTCTCATCAGACAAAACGCCAGGAAGTAGCCTTACCACAGCATCTACTAAAACTGCAGCCGGCAATTCCCCACCGGACAGAACATAGTCGCCGATAGAAATTTCACGTGTAACAAATATGTCCCTAATCCGCTGATCAATTCCTTTATAATGCCCGGCAAGTATGATAATATTTTTCTTTGAGGAAAGATGATTGGCAATGCTCTGGCTTAAAACCTCTCCGTCCGGACTCATAAAGATTACCTCATCGTAATCCCTCTCCGACTTCAACTTCTCGATACATGCCGCAAAGGGCTCTATAGACATCACCATCCCGCTGCCACCGCCATAGGGGTAGTCATCTACATTCTTATGCTTATTGGTTGAATAATCACGAAGGTTATGTACCACAATTTCCACAAGTCCTTTCTTTTGCGCACGCTGTAAAATAGAATGAGCAAAAGGACTTTCGAGTAAAGCTGGAAGAACGGTTATGATATCAAAGCGCATTTTACAAAGATAAAGATAGCAGCGGAAACAAACCTAGTAGGTTTTATGTGTTACTCTTGAAGTTTTACAATCTTATTGATTCGTATAAATTTCAATCAAGCCATCAGGTAAAGAAACTTTCAGTACTCCTTCCTCCTCATCAATCTCCTGAATAATTTCATCATTTAAAGGGAACATTATCTCAGTAAACTTATAAGGAACTACTGCAATAAATTGTTGAGGATATTCATGCACTTCAATTATCTCCCCTAATTCTCCATGCTTCTCATCATGTACGATATATCCTTTAAGGTCAGTATAGAAAAACTCGTCCTCTCCACGTTCGGGCATTTTGGTATTTGGGAGATACAGCTGTTTCCGAACCAATTTTTCAGCCTTTTCAATGGTATCTACATCCTCAAAATAAAAATACCCGGTCTTATTTGCCTGCAATTTATAGGAAGAAGTAAAAAAAGGAACCAATTTATTATTGATCTCCAGAAATACAGCATCAAGTTCCAATTCCTCATACTGGTCGAATTCAAAATACACCTGAACCTCACCTTTAAGACCCTTGGTTTTTGTGATGTAGCCTATATAAAAACTGTCTTCAATATTCATTTTTAAAGATGTGAGATGTGAGACATTAGACTTGAGAAAGCGTGCTAGTCCAACGCTATAAACATAAAAGCGCCATTACGAATATTTCATAATGGCGCCTTAAATAAGATTAGAAAACTACTCAGCGTCTTTAGCCGGAGTTTCTTCAGTTTCGGCTGGAGCTTCAGCAGCAACTTCATTTTCAGTAGCAGCTTCTGGAGCAACTTCTGTTTCAGCAGCTTCTTCCTCTACAACCTCTTCAGCAACAGGAGCATTCTTTGCAGCTAATGCAGCAGCTCTGTCTTGTTTTTTCTTAGATTCAGCAGCTAAAGCAGCTTTTCTTGCTTCTTCTTTAGAAGAGCTTAAGCTTTCTTTTTTGCCTTCAATCTTAGCACCTTTTCCTTGTACCCACTCGTTAAATTTAGCTTCTGCCTGCTCTGCAGTTAAAGCACCTTTTTTAACACCACCTTCAAGATGTTTTTTGTAAAGAACACCTTTGTAAGAAAGTATAGCACGACAAGTATCGGTAGGTTGTGCACCACTGTTTACCCACTCTAATGCTTTTTCGAAATTAATATCGATTGTAGCAGGGTTTGTGTTTGGGTTGTAAGAACCTAAACGCTCAATGAACTTCCCGTCTCTTGGAGAACGAGAATCTGCCACTACTACATGGTAAAAAGGCTTTCCTTTTTTACCGAATCTTTGCAATCTGATTTTAGTTGCCATTTCTTTTTGTTTATGTATTCAACATAGTTCCCGGAGTGTATTCTGCGGGGCTGCAAAGATAGTAATTATATCAATTAAAAAAAGATAAATACCTGTTTTTATACTGTTTACTAAAAAGCTCAATCCAACTACTACATCTTATGATTGATCGACAAAAACCGTAGCTTAAAAACTATTAAAGTCCGCGTTCAATATAATCAATCAGGCAATGGATTACCTTAATGTGTATTTCCTGGGCTCTATCCGAAAACTCAGACTTAGGGGCCCTGATTTCCACATCGCATTCGGACGCCATTTTCCCTCCGTCTTTTCCGGTAAGACCAATCACTTTCATGCCTTTTTCCTTCGCGCTCTTAATTGCGTTAAGAATATTTTCTGAATTCCCGCTTGTGCTTATCGCGAACAGCACATCATTTTGCTGCCCGATTGCTTCTACCATTCTCGAAAACACGAATGCATAGCCATAATCATTTGAAACACAAGACAAATGTGATGGGTCAGAAATAGACAAAGCGGGCAATGCTCTTCTGTCTCCCCTGTAACGGCCAGAAAGTTCTTCTGCAAAATGCATGGCATCACACATTGATCCGCCGTTGCCGCAGGATATCACTTTATTGCCAGATTCTATCGCCTTAGATAAAATTTCGCCGGCGGCTTTAATCTTTAGAAAATTTTCCTCATCGGCTAAAAAAGCACTTAAAACTGCCTGAGCTTCCAGGAAATGTTGCTTAATGTTGTGCATTAAAGACTTTTTGTCAAAAGTTTAAAGTGATAGTATATCTAGAATTTTCAAAAGAGAAGGATTTACTTCGGAAATATGTTTGATTGCATTATGGAAAGGTGTATAATGTATATTACCATTAACAACTCCTATCATTTCTCCTTTACGACCGCTCATCAGAGCTTCAACAGCTGCAACCCCTGTTCTGCTAGCCAATACACGATCCATACAAGACGGGCGTCCACCGCGTTGAATATGCCCCAAAATTGATAGCCGCGTATCATAATTAGGAAACTTTTCTTTGATTTGGGATGCTATCTCAAAGCCACCTGCATTATCTCCTTCGGCAACTATGATAATTTTTGAAGATTTATCTTTGCGGCCTTCTTCTAAGCGCTTAAATAAATGCTCTGTATCAGTCTTCGACTCTGGAATTAAAATCGCCTCTGCTCCGGCACCGATTCCGCTTCGTAAAGCAATCAAACCCGAGTCACGTCCCATCACTTCAACAATAAATAATCTGTCGTGAGATTCGGCTGTATCCCTGATCTTATCTACTGCGTCGATCACAGTATTTATAGCAGTATCGTACCCGATGGTAAAGTCGGTTCCAATTAAGTCGTTATCGATGGTCCCCGGAATTCCCACAATCGGGAAATTAAATTCTTGTATAAAGACTTGAGCACCGGTAAAGCTTCCTTCGCCTCCAATTACAACCACTGCATCAATATTATTCTTCCGCAATTGCTCATAGGCTTGTTCTCTTCCTTCTTTCGTTCTAAAAGCTTCGCTTCTGAAAGTCTTTAAGATCGTTCCGCCCCTTTGGATTATGTTGGCTACCGATTTACGATCCATGGAGATAAACTCACCGTTTAGCATGCCTTCAAAACCACGCATGATTCCGGTTACCTGAAGATTATAGTATAAACCCGCCCGAACAACCGCCCGAATGGCAGCATTCATTCCAGGGGCATCACCACCTGAAGTTAAAACACCTATGCTTTTTATTTCGCTCATGTTATTGTTTAGAAAATGCAGCTTTTCCGCTATCTAAGAAATTTATATAATTTTTTACGTCCAAATTAAAGGCCTGAGGCGGAACAAGCGTTCTACCATCAGAATTTACGATTACGTAATAGGGCTGAGAATTCGTTTTGAAACTCTTAGCCTGTAGAGCGCTCCATTTGTTGCCCAAAGTTTTAATTTTTTTACCGTTTTCCGAAACATATTTTTCATTTTCAGCTAACTCGGTCTTATCATCCACATACAAAGAGATTAGAACATAGTCATTTTTCAAACGGCTTAGCACTTCTGGATCAGACCAAACAGATGCTTCCATTTTACGACAATTGGTGCAGCTCCATCCTGTAAAATCAAGCAGAACTGGTTTATTAACCATTTTTGAATACGCTAAGCCTTCTTCATAATCGTAAAAAGCATCAAGACCATGCGGTGCATGAAAAAGTTCAGAATACTTTTTTTGAGTTACACCGCCAGTTGGTGATTGAGAAGGTTTAGAGTACAAGTCAAAGTCCTGACTCGTTTGAGGAGGCAGCCAGGCACTTATTCCTTTCAGCGGAGCGCCGAATAATCCCGGAATCATATATATCGTAAATCCAAGCACCAACATCGCGAAAAACATGCGTGTTAATGAAATAAAACCAACTTCTACATCGTGCGAAAGCTTGAATTTACCTAATAAGTAAAGACCCCAGATCCCAAAAACGACAATCCAGATTACCAAAAACACATCACGGTTTAAAACATTCCAGTGATAAGCCAAATCAACATTCGACAAGAATTTAAATGCCAAAGCAAACTCTAAAAACCCTAATGAAACTTTTACTGAATTCATCCACCCACCAGATTTAGGCATTTCCTTTAACCAAGAAGGAAAAATTGCAAAAAGAGTGAAAGGGACTGCTAAAGCGACTGAAAAGCCCAGCATGCCAATTGCCGGACCAAGGTAGGCACCCTTTGAAACTGTCTCGACTAGCAATGTTCCAATGATGGGTCCGGTACAGGAAAAAGATACAAGGGCCAGAGTAAATGCCATAAAAAACAAGCCGACAAGTCCACTCGCGTTGGATTTTTCATCCATTTTATTGACCAGTGAGGATGGCAAGGTTATCTCAAAGGCTCCTAAAAAAGAAACCGCAAAAATTATTAGAATCCCGAAAAACAGAAGGTTAAATGTCGCGCTACTTGCTGCTTCATTTAGGGCCGACGCACCGAATGTTGCGGTTATCAACAAGCCAAGTCCGACATATATAATAACGATCGAAATACCATATATCAGAGCACTTTGCACTCCTTTAGCTTTTGAACCGGCTCGCTTTGTGAAAAAAGACACTGTGAGCGGTATCATTGGATAAATACACGGCATGAAAAAAGCAAGTAAGCCTCCAATAAATCCGGCGATAAAAATTCCTGCAAGCGTGTTATCCTTTTCTTTTGGCTCAGGCCCCAGGATTACTGCAGAAGAAACCTTTGCACGACTCGTGTCCGGTTGTACACTTACTTCATCTTTAGAGGTATCTACAGCAGGCGTAGTAACTAATTGCGAATCTTTAGCTATTGTTGACTGTGAAGGAGCAATCGCAGCGGCCGCAATTTTATAAGATAAGGGAAGTTTAAATTCCACTTCTTCTGGCGGAAGACATTTTTGATCATTACACACCATAAATTCAACCGTTCCCTTTATCGAACTTGCCTTATTCACCTTAACAAGCTGCTTAAAAACAACCTGCTTTTCATGCCAGGCAATCGTCATCTTAAAATTATTATCAAAGCTGCTTTTGGCTTTTGGCGACTCGGTAACCTTTCCGATTAACGCATAATCTTTAGACGGCACGAAAGTAAAAGAAGTCGGAACAGGTCCTCCTTCTTCGATAAATTGCGAATAAACATGCCAACCTGGCTGAATATCGGCTACCATTTTTATTTCCGCTTTGTTTTCCCCTAAGCTTACGGCTGAAAACGACCATTTCACCGGCTCTTCAATCTGGGCCATCGCCACCAGACTGAACGTTAATATTCCAAAAAGTACTACTAAGTTCTTCATTAATAATTATTTATAAACAAATGCTATTTCCTTGAAATTGTATTTTAATAACTCTCCTTCAAATAATACTTCAAGAAAACCATTTTTATCGACACCCGAGATGATTCCATTAAGTTCCTGCTCACCAATCCTAAACGTATGTACTTCATTTAGCTTATAAAGACATTCTAAATACTTCTGTTCGATCATGCTGTACTTAGCGGCTCGCAATTGAAGATACCGCTGTTCAATAGATCGGCAAAGGTCTGCTAGTACAGCTAGTATATCATAATCCTGATGTAAGATTTTCTTCAGCGAGGTAACATTTTTAATATCCGGATTAAAATCCAATTGATTGATGTTCAATCCAATACCAATTACAGAGTATTTTAAATTATTTCCCCGTAAGATATTCTCAATTAAAACACCTCCAAGCTTACAATCTTTAAAAAAGATATCGTTCGGCCATTTAATTTTCACTCCGTCCCCAATAATTTTAACCAAGGTATCGTTAATAGCTATACTTATGGATTGGTTTAGCAAAAATTGCTTTTCCGGGTTAAGAAAAGTAGGACACAGCAACAGACTAAATGTTAAATTTTTACCAGGTTCAGAGTACCAGGTATTATTTACCTGTCCACGACCCGCATATTGTTCTTCTGCCAATATAACAGTGCCCTCGGGCAATGGCGTGGATTTTGTCAATTCTTTCTTGAGATAATCATTTGTGGAATCAACACGCTTTAATGTTACTACATTTTGGCCAACAAATAGTCTTGAAAAAGTGTTATTTTGCAAACTAATCGGAGTAATTGTTAAATTTATCCAAAACTAATTTTTTTTAATGTTAAAAAACAAAGCAATTAATGAATCCACTTTCACTTCAGAGCTAGCTATTCATGGCATACAGGAAAAGAAGGGAAATGAAATTGTAAGATTAGATTTAAGAAATATAAACAGTTCAGTAGCAGATTATTTTGTTGTCTGCCACGCAGAATCTTCCACACAGGTAAAGGCAATAGCCTCAAGCGTAGAAGAAGAAGTGTTTAAAGCATCCAAGCAGCACCCTTATAGAATTGAAGGACTCGAACATGGAGAATGGATTTTACTGGATTATATAGATGTGGTGGTACATATCTTTAAGACAGATAAAAGAGAGTTCTATGGGATAGAAGACCTATGGGGAGATGCGGAAATGAAATATTATCAAAGTGCCTGATGGCCAACATCTATAATTGAAATGAAAGAAAATAAAACCGATAATAAAAAGCCTCAGCGTAAACGCACGGGCAAAAAAATAGTACCTGCTCCTCCAAAATTCAACATAATGTGGTTGTACGCCGCTATAATCATAGCATTATTTGCAGTACAATACTTCTGGAATAATACAACTACGAAACAAATCAACTATCAGGAGTTCGAAAGCCAGATGCTGAAACCTCGTGATGTCGAAAAGCTCGTTGCCTTCAAGAGCAACGATTTGGTAATTGTAGAGGTTTATATTAAGAAAGACCGGCTAAACCTGCCTAAATATAAAGATGTACGTCCGAAAGAAGGTTTTTCTGGAACACAAGCTAATACTCCGCAGTACAAGTTCACCGATGGTTCGTTCGATGCGTTAACTGCCAAACTGAGAGAATCTGAAAAAGATATTCCGTCAGACCAAAGAACTCCTTTGATTCCAGAGTCAAGAGATAACTTCTGGGCAAGCTGGTTTATGTCCATTATATTACCCGTGCTCCTTTT
>CBFGOI010000143.1:0-9842 GCA_965650335.1 uncultured Pedobacter sp.
ACTTTGACAATAAATCCAGCTCCACCTGCACCGTCAGTTACATCAAATGCAATAACAGCATGTGAAACAAATCCAATTCAAACGCTTGATGCAAGATCTGTACTAACTTCGCCCACAGGTGTCAGATGGTATACTAGCCCACTAAGTGGAACACCTATTGCCTCCCCAACATTAAATAGCGTAGGAAGCATAACTTATTACGCAGAATACTTTAACGGAACATGTTCAAGCGTACCAAGAACCCCGGTTACCTTAACCATAAATCCAGCACCGGCTGCACCGGCTCTATCGGGAGCAGCAAACATTACTGAATGTGAACTGGGTCCGATTCAAACACTGAATGCAAATAATGCACTGACCTCGACAGCAGATGTAACATGGTATACTGCAGCAACAGGTGGAACGATAGTATCATCCCCAACCTTAAGCAGTGTAGGTACGATAAGCTATTATGCCGAAGCAAAAAACAGCACCACAGGTTGTAGCAGCCTTACAAGAACCTCTGTAACTCTTACTATCAATGCAGCTCCAGTCGCTCCGGCATTGTCGGGGTCGGCAACAATAAAAGAATGTGAGATAAGCCCTGTTCAAACACTTAATGCAAATAATGCACTTGTATCTACAAGCGGCATAACCTGGTATAGCGCAGCAACTGGCGGAACATTAGTAAGTTCACCAACCCTAAATTCGGTCGGGTCTGTAACCTATTATGCTGAAGCGAAAAATACTTCAGGATGTATTAGTCTGACAAGAACTGCTGTTACTTTGGAGATAACTCCAGCGCCAACAGCTCCGGCATTGTCAGCATCTTCAACTATTACTCAATGCGAGACAAGCCCTATTCAAACGCTTAATGCAAATAACGCACTTGTATCGACCACAGGAGTAAGCTGGTATACCTCGGCAACTGGTGGCTCCATAGTAGCATCTCCAACTTTAAATAGCATTGGAAGTGTAACCTATTATGCAGAAGCAAAAAACAGCATAACAGGCTGTGTAAGCTTGTCAAGAACCGCGGTTACCTTAACCATCAATGCTGCGCCTGGCGCTCCTGCCCTTTCAGGTTCGGCAAATATTATCGAGTGCCAGAAAAGTCCTCTTCAGACACTCAATGCAAACAATGCACTTACTTCCAGCGCAGGAGTAACATGGTATAGTGCCGCCACAGGCGGAACCCTGGTTAGTTCGCCAACATTAAATACGGTGGGAACTATCACCTATTATGCAGAATCCCAAAACACGACAACAGGTTGTAATAGTTTATCACGTACAGCGGTAACATTAACGATAAGTCCTGCGCCGTTGGCTCCGACGCTTTTAGGCTCAGGAACAATTGCCGCCTGTCAGGAAAATTTAGGGCAGACACTCGATGCAAACAGTGCATTAACCTCAACTGCCGATGTTACCTGGTATACAGCAGCAAAAGATGGGAATGTAATTTCTAATCCAACTTTAAACACGGTAGGAACAGTTACTTATTTTGCCGAATCAAAAAATCCTTTAACGGGATGTTCGAGTGCATCAAGAACTCCGGTAACTCTAACCATTAATGCGGCACCTCCGGCGCCTGTAGCAGCGGGATCAACAAACATAACTCAGTGCGAAACACGCCCGATTCAAACTCTGGATGCCAGGGCGGCGTTTTCTTCTTCTTCGGGAATATTATGGTATGCTGTAGCAACAGGAGGATCGAGTATTGACTCACCGACCTTAAACACCGCTGGAACTATAACATTTTATGCAGAAGCGGTTAATCCGACCACAGGTTGTAAAAGCCTAACAAGAACTGCAGTAACATTAACCATTAAGCCTAGTCCGGTTGTTGACCCAATTGCTAATATCACTCCTTGTAATAACACTACTGTCAGTTCCATAACCTTTAGCTCTGTAGTTCCAAATACAACCTACAGCTGGACCAATAGCAATCCAGCTATCGGACTTCCAGCAAGTGGAAGCGGTAACCTCCCTTCTTTTTTAGCAACTAACACCACAAATGGCCCATTAACAGCTACGATAAGAGTTACTCCTATGTCTGATGGTTGTACAGGAGCAGTCAGAACCTTTACCATTACGGTTCCCAAACCTCTCATCACCAACTCTCCGCTTTCACAAAGAATATGTTCAGGAACTAACACAACGGCTGTTCCCCTTACATCCAATACCACCGGAGCTACCTTACAATGGTCGATAAAGAGCGTAACAGGAGTTACCGGGCAGACAGTCTTAAACGGAACGGGCACCATCCCTGTTCAAACACTGTATGCAACAGGACCAGGCACCGGGTCAATTACATATACGATAACGGCTATAGCGAACGGCTGCCAGGGCCCATCTGTAGAGTATGCGATTGATGTGATCCCATTGCCAACCCAGGCTAAAACTTATGGAGATCCAACAAAACGATATAATATTAACGCACCTGCTCCTTTAAAAGGTAATACAGCTATAATAGGTACAGGACGCTGGAGCCAATCGTCGGGACCGAACACGGTTGTTATCAAAGACCCAAGCAATCCTGACACCGAAATCTCAGGTCATATCCCAGGCTCTTATGAGTTTAATTGGACGATCTCAAATAATATTTGCGTTAGTGAAAAAGCCTTAACATTAGCGGTTAACGCTCCACCGATAGCTGGAAATGACAGTTTTGACCAGCGCATAGGTGTTTCTATCAATGGAAATGTAAGTACCAATGATAGAGATCCTGATGGAACAGTACTTACCTTTACCAAATTAACGGATCCGAGCAAAGGAAGCATTACAGAATTTAATGCAGATGGAAGTTTTATCTATGTCCCTGAAGCCAACTTTATGGGGACAGAAACCTTCACTTATGAAGCGTGTGATGTTGATGGAGCCTGCGTTACTGCTACAGTCAGTTTAAGCTTTTACCCATCAACCATCGCCAATTTAACACCCATTAAATCAGAAGTTTTTGAAGGCGGCAAGGTGAGGATTACCGCAGAGCTCGAATCTCCTATACACGAAGATGTAACCATTACTTTGGCATACGGGGGCGACATAACAAATGGCGATTACAGCTTGTCCGGAAATTTAACTCTAACTATTAAAGCAGGACAAACAAAAACAAGTGAACAAGTTCAGATTTTAGCCGTAAGAGACGGAATTAAAGAAATAGATGAAACGCTTTTAGTGACGATAAATACATTGTCTTCTAAATACGTGGATAAAGGAACGGGATCGGAAATAATTATACATGACGTGTTCCCGACTAACAATCCGCCTTCAGGTAAAGACGAAAATGCAGATATCAGGCCAGATCCGATGACCTCGCCTAATGAAGATGGAATAGGAAATGATGAGTTCTTTATTTATAATATATCGGCTTATCCGGATAATGAAGTAGTAATATTTAACAGATGGGGGAATGAAGTGTTCAGGATGAAAAATTACGATAACTACGACAAAGCTTTCAGAGGAAAAGCAAATACCGGAGTATTGACAAATACCCGGCAAGACCTTGTGGATGGAGTATATTATTATTTAATTTACACTAAAACACCAGGAAACGTTACCAAACTTAATAAGGGCTATTTTATTTTGAAACGGAAGAAATGAGAAAGATCTCATTATATAGCAACAGAATAAAAGCGGTATATCTTAAGTATAACGGATTGAGATTGCACGCGCATGCTTTTAAAAACCGTGTAAACGCATTGCCAAAGGCAACACTAGCTTTACTCCTTCTATTAACATGTACTGGCATTCGGACCCAAGCTCAGCAAAAGGCCATGTACACTCAATATATGTTCAATGGATTAGCGGTAAACCCTGCCTATTCTGCAATGGATGAAGCATTGACGATAACTTCATTGTTCCGGCAACAATGGGTGGGTCTTGAGGGAGCTCCGAATACACAAACTTTCTCTATTCATTCTCCTTTAAAACAATCGAATACTTCTTTGGGAGCCTTGATTATACGAGATCAGATTGGTGAAGTAATTACCGAAAAAGGCGCTCACATCACCTTGGCTCAACGTGTGCCTTTGGGCGAGGAATCGTATTTAGCTGTGGGTTTTAACGGCGGTCTCAGCACGTATACAGCAGATTATTCTGCCAACTATGCTGCAAGTCCGCAATCGGCAAACGATCCGGTTTTCGTGAACGAAAGTGAATTGCAGGCAAATTTCGGTTTAGGGGTAATGTATTTCACGCCTAAATATTATGTTGGTATTTCATCCCCTCACTTCTATTATCGGCCTATAGAGGCAATCGGTAGTGTGGCCGCTTCTACTACCTATCGTCCGCACTATATTCTTCAAGCAGGATATCTCATGAATATCGGAGAAAACCTGAAATTTAAGCCGCACTTTATTGCAAATTATGTAAATGGCTCGCCGGTTTTAATGGATTTCAATGCCAACCTTCTAATTGCAGAAACGCTTTGGCTGGGAGCATCGTACCGTTCAATGGACTCATTCAATGCCATAGCACAAATTTATGTTACTAAAAATATCGCACTAGGTTATTCATACGATTTTACGTCTACAAAACTTTCAAAAGTTGAAAAAGGAACCCATGAAATTTCTTTAAAATTCCGAATGCCTGTACCTGGAAGAAACTTCCCGCGTTGTTATTTTTAGTCCCGAGTCTTTAGCTATCCCGAAAAATGTCCTTGTTTTTTACCCAAAAAAGCCGCTCAACGAGCAGCTTAATTTAGCATTTCAATTCTTACTTCGGATCAGTCTATTAAATGCTTTGCAGCAATCAACCGGCCCTTCTGAAACATGCTACCCACAGTTCTACTCTCCCAATTGAAAATGTAATGGAATAGTGTATAGCACCCTTACCTGCCGGTTGTTTTGGATTCCTGGCTCCCATGCCGGTGATTTCTTGAGCACCCTGGCGGCTTTTTCATCACAACCAAAACCAATGCCTCTCACTATTCTGATATCAGTTAACCTGCCATCTTTTTCAACCACAAAACTAACAAGCACCTTGCCACCCACCCCTGCTTCAGCAGCTCGTTCCGGATACCTCAGGTTCTTTCTTAGAAACTTCATAAATGCCGACATCCCACCGGGGAACTCAGGATATTTTTCTAATAAATCCGGAACAACAATTTCGCTCCCATCTCCTGAAGCATCAGCTACGCCACTTCCGGTACCATTTCCGCTCGCTGCCGTACTTAGGCTAGCTGTTGATTCAACTCCATCTGAATTTTGACTGGCAATAGTTGAACCTTGTAATTCGGCTATAGTTGGTGGATTTTCTGTGACTGGAGTACTAACCGCCACGGGCTCCACAAAACGCTTCATTTTTACCTTTACAGGATCTGGTTTAGGCAGAGATGCCGTTGAAGCCTGCTTTTCTACCGGCTTTTTAAGCGGAGGGAGAGACACAACAATCGAATCATCGTACTGGTCCTGTACAAAAGGATCGGAAAGATCTCCACTCATAAACCTTTGCTGTATCAAAGGATAAAAAAACAACATTATTACAAAAAATGAAGCAATTAACAGAGCTCGCCCCAAACGTCTGTTATAATTTCGTCGTAGTTCATACGCTCCGTAAGACTTATTTCTGTTTTCAAATACCAAATCGAGCCACCCGGTCTGATAAATCGTGGATTTAGGATTAAACATATCGTCTTTTTTATTAGATGATGTCGTATCTCAGCTGATTCCATAAAAAAAATTTCACCAAACGAAAAAAAACGAGTTGTTTGTATTTTTTTTGAACATTAATTGGTGGTATGCTTTAATTTGCAAATCTTTGAACCTCTATAGTTTATATTTTTTTTTAAAAACACTAATACCAAACCATGTCAAGTCTTAGATTTCAAGCACTAAATGCCGTATTAACCAGGAATATCCCGGAAGTAAAGCTTCCAGCAAGGCTATCAGATATATACGCCTGCAATGTTTTCGACAAGAAAAAAATGAAAGAGTTTCTTTCAGAAGAAGCGATGGACAGCGTAAACGACTCGATCGTTCATGGTGCTTCAATTGAAAGAGATATTGCCGAACAGGTAGCAGCCGCTATGAAATCATGGGCGATTGGCTTGGGAGCAACCCATTACACACACTGGTTTCAGCCGTTAACCGGTTCTACCGCAGAAAAACACGATTCATTTTTTGAGCCAAACGGCGAAGGCACAGCTATGGAGAAATTCTCCGGCGATGCTTTAGCGCAACAAGAGCCCGATGCTTCAAGTTTTCCAAACGGCGGAATTCGCAGTACGTTCGAAGCTCGTGGTTATACCGCATGGGACCCTTCTTCTCCAGCTTTCATAATTGGCAGCACGCTTTGTATTCCAACAGTATTTATTGCTTACACCGGCGAAGCACTTGATTATAAAGCTCCTCTATTAAAAGCATTATCGGCTTTAGACAAAGCAGCAGTAGGTGTAGCTCAATATTTTGATAAAGCGGTTGAAAAAGTAAATGCGTCTTTAGGTATCGAGCAGGAATATTTTCTTGTGGATCTGTCCTTATTTAATGCTCGCCCGGATTTGTACTTAACAGGAAGAACCTTATTTGGTCATATGTCTGCTAAAAACCAGCAGTTAGAAGATCACTATTTTGGATCAATTCCTGAAAGAGTACTTTCATTCATGCAGGATCTGGAAGTAGAATCCATTAAACTAGGTATCCCTCTAAAAACCCGTCACAATGAAGTGGCTCCTTCTCAATTTGAGTGTGCCCCACTTTACGAAGAAATAAACCTTGCAATTGACCACAATCAATTGTTAATGGACATAATGGACAAAGTTGCCCGCAGGCACAACTTTAAAGTATTATTACACGAAAAACCTTTCGCCGGAATTAACGGATCAGGTAAACACAATAACTGGTCGCTAATTACAAACACCGGTAAAAACTTACTTTCCCCGGGAAAAACACCGAAAAACAACCTGATGTTCCTGACGTTTTTCGTGAACACCATCAGAGCGGTGTATGAGCATGCGGATCTGTTGAGAGCATCTATCGCTTCGGTAAATAACGACCATCGTCTGGGTGCCAATGAAGCTCCTCCGGCAATTATTTCCATCTTCCTGGGCAGCCAGTTAAGCAATGTACTGGACGAAATTGAGTCATCTCGGGTTACATCGAAAATGAAACAAGAGAATGCTCTATGGACGAACATTCCCAAAGTACCACAGATTTTATTAGATAATACTGACCGTAACCGTACCTCTCCTTTTGCCTTTACCGGTAACAAATTTGAATTGCGTGCTGTTGGCTCTTCTGCTAACTCAGCAGATCCAATGACCGTTCTGAATACTATCGTTGCCGAGCAGTTAAATAAATTCAAGTTTGAAGTTGATAAATTACTGAAGAAAGGCGAGAAAAAAGACGTCGCCTTAATGACGGTAATTAAACGCTATATCAAAGAATCGAAAGCAATTCGCTTTGAAGGAAATGGATATAGTGAAGAATGGGCACAGGAAGCAGAAAAAAGAGGATTATCAAACATTAAGACCACTCCAAAAGCGCTGGATGTTTTATTGTCAGACAAAACGCAGAAGCTTTTCGAAGATATGGCCGTGTACAGCAAACGCGAAGCACATGCCCGTCATGAAATCCTTTTAGAAAACTACTATAAAAAGCTTCAAATTGAAGCCAGGGTAATGGGCGAAATGGTGGATAACGTAATTATTCCCGCAGCCATTTCTTACCAAACCGATTTAATTGATAACGTTAAAGGATTAAAAGAAATTGGTTTAAAACCAGATGCTTACGCCGCTCAAATGGATATCATTACCAAAATATCCGAACATATTAATTCGATCAATACCGATGTAAGAGCAATGGTTGAAGAGCGTAAAAAAGCGAACGTTATTGAAGATAATCGTGAAAAAGCGATTGCTTACGACGAGAACGTTAAATCGCATTTTGAGCAAATCCGCTACCATGTAGATAAGCTTGAACAAGTTGTAGCTGATAACAAATGGCCTCTTCCTAAATTTAGAGAGCTGTTGTTTATTAAATAAAATAGATTTGAGACTTGAGAAAGTTCCGTATAATGCGGAACTTTTCTCATTTAGTACCTTTTTTAGCGAAACTACTTCCCTTGAGGATAAACTAAAGCCTTTAATTTAATTCTAATCTCTTTCCTATCCGCTTTTATCTCACATCTCATATCTAAAATCTCACATCTCCTCAAATATCTCATCTCTAAGTCCTATTTTTGCAGTCCATGTCAGATCTTAAATACAATCAACGCGGTGTTTCTGCCGGAAAAGAAGACGTTCATAACGCAATAAAAAACATTGATAAGGGCCTTTTTCCGAAAGCTTTTTGTAAGATTATTCCGGATATCTTAGGGGGCGACCCACAATGGTGCAATATTATGCATGCTGATGGTGCAGGTACCAAGTCATCCCTGGCGTATATCTACTGGAAAGAAACCGGAGACATTTCTGTATGGAAAGGTATTGCTCAGGATGCGATCATCATGAACCTGGATGATCTGCTTTGCGTTGGTGCAACAGACAATATTTTACTTTCTTCCACTATCGGAAGGAATAAAAATCTAATTCCCGGAGAAGTGATTGCCGAAATTATAAACGGCACCGAAGAAATACTTTCGGAACTGCGTGAACTTGGCATCGGAATTTACTCTACAGGCGGCGAAACTGCCGACGTGGGCGATTTGGTTAGAACCATCATCGTAGATTCTACCGTTACCTGCAGAATGAAACGAGATGAAGTAATATCCAACGACAGAATTAAAGCAGGCGATGTTATTGTTGGTTTAAGTTCGTACGGACAAACAACTTACGAAAAAGAATACAATGGAGGCATGGGGTCCAACGGACTCACATCAGCCCGTCATGATGTGTTCCATAAATATGTGGCCGAGAAATATCCTGAAAGCTACGACCCTGCCGTACCATACGAATTAGTTTTTGCAGGGAATAAAAAGCTTACAGATCTGATTGAAATTGGCAATGGTGAAACGATAACAGCAGGAAAACTGGTATTATCTCCTACCCGTACCTACGCTCCTGTTATTAAAAGCTTACTTGATAAATACCGGTCTCAAATAAACGGGATGGTACATTGCAGTGGTGGTGCGCAAACCAAAGTGCTTCATTTTGTAGATAATCTTCACATTATAAAAGACAATTTATTCCCCATCCCTCCTCTTTTCAAACTTATCCAGGAACAATCTGGTACCAGCTGGGAAGAAATGTACAAGGTGTTTAATATGGGTCACCGTATGGAACTTTATGTTTCTGAAGCAATAGCTGCGGATATCATTGCAATCGCTCAGAGTTTTCAGATTGATGCTCAGATAGTAGGACGAGTAGAAGGATCGGAAAAGAAGCAGGTAACTGTAAAATCGGAGTTTGGAGAATTTAAGTACTTTTAAAAACTAACAGAGGTTATCGCTTTAAGCCTTACCGGGGCGTTTTCCCAAGCTGGGGCCAAATTGAGATAACCTCTTACATAAATCTAAATAGCCGCTGGTTTTGCGTTCTGACGGTCGTTTACCTCAAATCCCCACTCACCAAGTTTCCTTGGATTTTTCTTATTAATCGCCTTTAACAGATCACGACTCGCTCTTACCAGTTCAGGAACATCTTTCATCAAGTTACGGATCAGGTTCAACAGTTGTGTCTTGGCACATAGTAATCCGCAAAGGAGAAGCGGGTGAAGAGATAATATTTAGCATCACTTAGATCAATGATGCCTATGTCTAAGGCAATTGCCATCCCCCTTTGGTGAAGCAGTGGTTAAGCATTTTTCCATTGCCTTAAACGATTTTGAGGATGTCCAGGCTCCTACCAAGCAGCGGACCTGTTCGAGACAGGTTCGGACCAAGTCCACTAATTAGTGGACTTGGTCCGAACCTGGTACCTATTTGGTAGC
>CBFGOI010000144.1:0-9821 GCA_965650335.1 uncultured Pedobacter sp.
CGACTGGAACATTCCCGAAGTTATCCCCTCCAGCAATATTAAAATTATCACCTCCGTTCCTTTCGAATCATTATTGCCACGAGTAAAAGCCGTCGTACATCATGGAGGTATTGGTACAACAGCAGAATGCTTACGCGCCGGAAAGCCAATGTTTGTTTGTCCTGTGCTTTATCCAGTCGGCGATCAATATTTCTGGGGCGATCTGGCATATAAAAAAGGTTTGGCCGTTAAACCCGTTCCCATCTCCCGTCTTACGCCTAGCATTCTAAGAGAGCGACTCTTACAGTTAACAAATAATAAAGCTATTCAAATTAATTGTCAGGTAATGGCAGAAAAGCTCGCTGCAGAAAACGGCGTCGAAAAGGCTGTAAAATTAATTGAAGAGGGAATCTAGTCCCCTTCTTCCTTTTCTGGAGATAATCTATTCGAATCAAGCATCTGTTCGTCATGCGGTGTTTCCCAACTTAAACGATGTTTTCTGGGCGATGTCTTGAATGAGTCATCCACAGGCTTTTCAGTCTCAGACGAATTATCAAACGCCGCGTTTTTTTCATCTTCGTTCGTTCCTGTTTCCTTGATATTCTGTTTGCTATTTTCCATGGCTCTATCCATTAATGTCTTTAAGAACAACACAAACAGTAATCAGCTGTTTCATTAAAGAAATTATAATCCTGCTACACAGAGGTATAGAAATAAAATATTCCAAAAAAATTCTTTAGTTTAAAAATGAATTTAGCTACCTTTGCAGTCCTGATTTAAAATCAGGAAAAAGGAGAAAAATTAATTAATGGCCAAAAAACAAGAAGCAGAAAAGGAACTAGCTGCAAAATCAGCAGAACTCCTTGGCGAAGAAACCACAAGGGTTACAGAAAAAGAAAACATTGAGTCAGAAGCTGATTCATTGTCAATTGAAGACATTAAGTCTAAAACCTTAGTTACACCAACCGGAGATTTCGATTGGGATGCTGACGACAAAGGATTTGGCAACTACAGCCAGGACGAGCGTACTAAGCTTGAACAAATGTATGCAGGTACTTTCAACCAAATCAACAAAGGTGAAATTATCAGTGGAACTGTTGTTAATATTAACAGCAAAGATGTGATTTTAAACGTTGGATTTAAATCTGACGGTATGGTATCACTATCTGAATTCCGTGATACCCCAGACCTTAAAATTGGTGATAAAGTTGACGTATTTGTTGAATCTCAGGAAGATCTTAATGGACAATTGGTTCTTTCACGTAAACGTGCAAAAACTCAACGGTCATGGGAGCTTATCAATGAGGCTCTGGAAAACGATGTGATCATCAACGGTTATGTAAAAAGCCGTACAAAAGGTGGTTTAATTGTTGACATTATGGGTGTTGAGGCTTTCTTACCAGGCTCACAAATTGACATCAAGCCAATCCGTGACTACGATATTTACGTAGGCAAAACCATGGAATTCAAGGTTGTGAAAATTAATCACGAATTTAAAAATGTGGTTGTTTCTCACAAAGTTCTTATTGAGGACGATCTTGAAAACCAAAAAACTGAAATTGTTGCCAAACTTGAAAAAGGTCAGGTTCTTGAAGGAACAGTTAAAAACATCACAGACTTTGGTGTATTTATCGATCTTGGCGGCGTAGACGGATTACTACACATTACAGATATTTCATGGGGTCGTATTGAGCATCCAAAAGAAGTATTATCACTTGATCAAAAAATCAATGTGGTTGTTCTTGACTTTGATGATGAGAAAAAACGTATTGCCCTTGGTTTAAAACAACTTACTTCTCATCCTTGGGAGTCTTTAGATCCTAACATCACAGTAGGTTCTAAAGTAAAAGGTAAAATTGTTACTGTTGCAGATTATGGCGCATTCCTTGAAATCACCCCAGGTGTAGAAGGATTGATTCACGTATCAGAAATGTCATGGTCTCAAAACTTACGTAACCCTCAGGAATTCCTGAAAGTTGGTGATGAAGTTGAAGCACAAGTATTAACTCTTGATCGCGATGAGCGTAAAATGAGTCTGGGTATTAAACAATTAACTCCAGATCCATGGCAACACATTGCTGCTAAATATACTATTGGTAGCAAGCACAAAGCTGTTGTTAAAAACATGACCAACTTCGGAGTATTCGTTGAAATCGAAGAAGGAATTGATGGATTAATTCACATTTCTGATCTTTCATGGTCTAAGAAAGTTAATCACCCTAACGAATTCACCAAAGTAGGTGAAGTATTAGATGTGGTTGTTCTTGAACTAGACGAAGAAAATCGTAAACTAAGTTTAGGTCACAAACAACTTGAGGAAAACCCTTGGGAAACGTTTGAAACTATCTTCACTTTAGATTCTATTCATGAAGGAACGGTATTGAAAGTTACGGATAAAGGTGCAATTGTTGCATTACCATACGGTGTTGAAGGATTCGCTCCTAGCAAACACACAGTT
Source organism: uncultured Pedobacter sp. (assembly GCA_965650335.1). GTDB lineage: Bacteria > Bacteroidota > Bacteroidia > Sphingobacteriales > Sphingobacteriaceae > Paradesertivirga. Next base: position 2,438 of record CBFGOI010000144.1, read on the forward strand.
AAAGAAGATGGTAAAGTATTAAAAGCAGAAGAAACCGCTGACTTCAAAATCATTGAATTCAACAAAGAATCAAAACGCATTGTAGTATCTCACTCTCGTATATGGGAAGAGGCTAAAAACGAAGCCCGTAACGAAGAGAGAGCGCAGAAACAAAAAGATGTTAAAGCAACTTCAAGTGCAGTGAAAAAGGTTAAAGAATCTGTTGAAAAGTCGACTTTAGGCGATTTAGGTGTGTTAGCACAACTAAAAGAGCAAATGGAAGGCGCTGAGAACAAAGCGGCAAAGAAATCTGCAGCTAAGAAATCAGAAGAGGCAACAGAAGAAGGAGCTGAATAATACGTTTCTTACCTCGTAATATAAATCCCCGCTGTTCCAGCGGGGATTTTTTTGTGCTAAATTTATCGCTCCTCATTTGATTTATTTTTTAACTTTGCCCAAATCATAACTGATGCAAAACTTAACCCTTTTAGACGGACAGAAGTTTCAGATAACAATTCAACGCCTTTGTCATCAGTTAATCGAAAACCATAACGACTTTTCAAACTCTGTAATTCTTGGAATACAACCTCGAGGAATACTCCTTTCAAACCGGATTGCAGCAGAATTAAAAAATATTCTTCCCGAAGCAAATATCTTAAGCGGCAACCTTGACATCACATTTTTTAGAGATGATTTCCGCAGGCGTGAAGGCCCCCTGGTACCCAACAGCACTCAGATTGATTTTATAATTGAAGGAAAAAAGGTAATCCTTATTGATGACGTACTGTGGACCGGAAGAACTATCCGATCAGCAATGGATGCCATGCTGGCTTTCGGAAGACCAGAAAAAGTTGAACTACTTGTTCTAGTCGACAGGCGCTTCTCGCGTCACTTGCCCATCGAACCCGATTATATTGGAATCCAGGTAGATTCTATTAACTCGCAAAAAGTATTAGTTACCTGGCAAGAGGCCGACCAGGAAGACAAAGTTATTTTATTATCAGAAGCATCAGAATAAACAATGGCAGAGAACTATCAGAAATTGAGTACCAGACATCTTTTAGGAATAAAAGATCTAAACGAGAATGATATTCAACTGATTTTTGAAACTGCCGACACATTTAAAGATGTTCTGAACCGGCCGATTAAAAAAGTTCCTTCTTTAAGAGACATTACAATAGCGAATGTATTCTTCGAAAACTCCACGCGCACCCGTCTTTCATTTGAACTAGCTCAGAAAAGATTATCGGCTGACACAGTAAATTTTGCAGCATCTTCATCTTCAGTAAGTAAAGGCGAAACGTTGATTGATACCGTAAATAACATTCTTGCAATGAAAGTAGATATGGTAGTAATGCGTCACCCTTACCCTGGTGCGGGAATTTTCCTTAGTAAAAAAGTGAACGCGCAGATAGTGAATGCAGGCGATGGAGCACATGAGCATCCCACCCAGGCTTTACTAGATGCCTTTTCTATAAGAGAAAAATACGGCGACGTTGCAGGCAAAAAAATCGCTATCATAGGAGACATATTACATTCGCGTGTTGCTTTATCTAACATCCTTTGCCTTCAAAAACTTGGCGCAGAGGTTATGGTCTGCGGTCCTACTACGCTAATACCCAAATACATCCAATCCCTTGGCGTCAAAGTTGAATTCGATTTAATGAGAGCGTTAAACTGGTGCGATGTTGCCAATATGTTACGCATCCAGCTGGAACGACAGGATATTAAATACTTCCCATCATTAAGAGAGTATTCAATGCTGTACGGCTTGAACAAACAGATTCTTGATTCGCTCGACAAAGAAATTACGGTGATGCATCCCGGCCCTATTAACCGGGGAGTTGAAATCACCAGCGATGTGGCCGACAGCAAACAATCGATTATTTTAGATCAGGTTGAAAACGGTGTCGCGATCCGTATGGCAGTTCTATATTTACTGGCAGGTCAAAAAGACTAAAATCATTAATTCCACAAGGGGTTTTCCGGAAAATTAACAATATGTGCATACTTGGGTCCAAGACCCAGAACAATGTCCTTCCATAAATTTTCCTCCTGATCAGCAAATAACAGATCAGGATTATAATTATTAGTAACCAACCACGAATTTTGCTCCAGCTCTTTGTCCAGTTGCCCTAAATCCCAGCCTGAATACCCCACAAAGAACATGATTTCATTTTCAGCAATCTGGTTACTTTCTATTAATAACTTTAATGTTTCAAAATTCCCACCCCAATAGATCCCGTTTGCCAGCTCCGCCCCACTGTTCATACGATCAAAGCAGCGATGAATAAAATGAAGAGTATCGTTTGCAACGGGCCCGCCTACATAAACAGGAAACGTTGCATCCGCAAAATCCGGAACCAGATCTTTTAACAAAAAATCGCTGCGTTGATTTAATACATAGCCGACGGTTCCCTCCTCGTTATGCTCTGATACCAGTACCACTGATCTTTTAAAATTTGGATCGAGCATAAATGGCTCAGAAATCAATAAACTCCCGGTTTTAGGTGACACCTGATTTATCATAATAGCATAACAAGTTAAATCTAAGATATGTTTTTTCCCTGTTTTGTTAAACTCAACTCATTTATTAATAAAATTGTTCTATACAAACCCCAATGTTTAGCCAATCAATATCAAGCATATTCTATTCTGAATTAGTAAGTTTGCAAAACATTATGGCAATCAAAAAAGAAACAATCGAAAACCTTAGGCAGGAATATCGCTCTGCATCATTAACTGAAAAAGAGGTGGCTGCCGATCCTATAAGTCAGTTTGCAAAATGGTTTGCAGAAGCACTTGACGGAGGACTGTACGAACCAAATGCAATGACCCTGGCTACAGCAACTCACGACGGAAAGCCATCCGCGAGAACCATGCTGCTTAAAGGGTTTGACAAAACGGGTTTCACTTTTTACACCAATTATCTAAGCAGAAAAGGTAAAGAGATTTCAAAAAACCCTGCCGCATGTATCGTGTTTTTCTGGCCTGAATTAGAGAGACAAGTGAGAATTGAAGGAACTCTCGAGAAAGTCAGTAAAGAGGAATCAGAGAAATATTTTCAGTCACGACCTAAAGAAAGTCAAGTAGGGGCAATAGCATCTCAGCAAAGCCAGGTTATTCCAAGCCGGGATACACTCGAAAATACATGGAAAGAACTGATCGAAAAATTTGCCGACAAAGAGGTTCCAAAACCAGCCTATTGGGGCGGATACGTTTTAAAACCGCAAATAGTTGAATTCTGGCAAGGCAGACCCGGTCGTCTTCACGACCGCATTGTTTACAAACGTTCTGATAAGAGCAGCTGGAAGATTGTACGTATAGCTCCATAAAATGAGTTTTGAAGAAATAAAACAATTGCTTGTAGCGAAGTTTGGAGCCGGGGTAATAATAAAAGAAGAGACTGGTGCCTTACAACCTGCGCTCATTATAGATCCCTATAAAATAGCGGATGTATGCCTTGAGCTTAGAGACAATGAGCAAACATATTTCGACCTGCTTGAATGCTTATCCGGCGTTGATTATGGCATCGAAGAGAACATGTTCGGTATTGTTTATAATCTTGCGTCCATTCCTTACAAATCGCGATTAACATTAAAAGTAGTAAAGTATCACGACAGGAGTCGCGAAGATCTTCCTTCGTTCCCTTCCGTGAGCACGGTATGGCGCACAGCTGAATGGCATGAGCGGGAGGCCTATGATCTGCTGGGAATAGGCTTTGATCACCATCCCGATTTAAGACGTATCTTATTACCCGATGATTGGGAAGGCTATCCGCTACGTAAAGATTATAAAGCACAGGAGTATTACAGAGGAATTAAAGTATAGCAGCGTTTATGCAAACTAAATACGCGACCAGATACGATAAGCTTATTGCCGAGGCCGAAACCCACGAAATGATTATTAATATCGGGCCTCAGCACCCCTCAACGCATGGGGTTTTAAGGCTCGAAGTTATTACGGACGGTGAAATCGTTAAAGAAGTAATTCCTCATATGGGATACCTTCATCGTTGTTTCGAAAAGCATGCAGAAAACCTCACCTACCAGCAAACTATTCCATTTGCCGACAGGATGGATTACCTGGCTTCTATGAACAATTCTCATGCATGGGTCATGGGCGTAGAAAAGATGCTTGGAATCGATAAAGATATCCCTAGGCGTATCGAGTACATTCGTGTGCTTGTTTGCGAGCTCAACCGAATCAGCTCTCACCTTATCGCATTAGGAACCTACGGAATTGACATCGGCGCCTTCACTCCATTTTTATGGTGCTTTAGAGACAGAGAGCATATTATGAATATGCTTGAATGGGCATCGGGTTCAAGATTATTGTACAATTACATTTGGGTTGGAGGATTGTATTACGATTTACCCGTTGGATTTGAGGAGCGCTGTAAGGAATTTATCGAGTACTTTAAACCAAAAATGTTCGAATTGAATGGGCTCCTTACTGATAATCAAATCTTCATTTCAAGAACCGCAAATGTTGGCATATTGCCTTTAGATGTCGCAATTAATTATGGCTGTACCGGACCAATGTTGCGTGCTTCTGGTTTAAAATGGGATTTAAGGCGTGTTGATGAATATTCAGCATATCCGGAACTAGAATTCGATATCCCGGTCGGAAAGGGCGAGATGGGCACCATAGGCGATTGCTGGGATAGATATAAAGTCAGGATTGACGAAATTGAGCAATCTGTTAAAATGATTGAGCAATGTCTTGAACGGCTGCAAAAGGATTTAAAAAGAACTCCCGATTTCGACCCGCGTGCTAAACTTCCCAAAAAAATAATACCCAAAGCTCAGGACTTCTATTTCAGAGCAGAAAGTCCGCGAGGAGAATTAGGCTACTATTTTATAACCGACGGCAAAAGCGAAATACCCAAACGCGTAAAAGCCCGCGCCCCGAGTTTTCATAACTTATCGGTTATTTCCGAAATTTCAAGAGGAGTTTTAATTTCCGATTTAATTGCGATAATCGGCTCTATTGATATTGTTCTGGGCGAAGTCGATCGCTAAAAAAAGCGGATCTCTTAAAACTAAAAAACAGAGATAAAAAAAAAAGCCCTTCTCGTAAAAGAAAGGCTTTCTTTTTTTAGACAAAGCTTGTTAATATACCTTCACCATGAAGACATATTTCTCAAGCTTCTTTATTTGATCACTGGTACTTAAACCGGTTAAAGAATTTCGTTTTGTAAGTACAATATCCGAGTTCTCAGAATCTTTGGAAAGAGCTTCCAGTGCAGATAAAATATATTTGGACTTCACAGCAAAGGCAGCACCATCAGAGGCTGATTGCTTTCCTTTTATAATTCCAATTACATTTCCCTTATTATCCAACAACGGACCGCCACTGTTTCCATTGTTTACAGATATATCTACCTGGTATTCGGTCGTATCTCCCTTATACCCTGTTTTAGAGCTTAAATACCCTCTGCCAAACACATAATCATCTTTAGGAAATCCGATGGTGAAAACATTCTCGCCAACATCCGAAACAACTTTTTTGAAAGAATATGGAAGAGAGCCTAATGATTCAAAACGATCGTCAATTACTCTCAAAATCGCAACATCATCGGTAGAGTTTGAATAAATCACCTCTACTTTATAAGATTCTCCACGTGAGTTTTGAACATAAATAGAGTCTGCGCCACTTATTACATGACTATTTGTAACCAGGTATCCATTTGACGTTAGAGCAAACCCGGTTCCTCCAAATAAACCTGGATTCACTGGTGTGTTAATATTTTTTAATATTTGCTTCTGATCTTCCTTAACCTTTCCAATTTCGAAGCTTACAGCACGGCGAAGAGCATTATAATCAGACTTACTGGCATTCTTCTGAGAAAAATATCCCGTTGAAAGCAAGGAAGTAAATACTGCCAAAATTGCCACAGATGCAGCCACGGCCGCGTTCATCCTGTATTTATTCCAAAGTATCCGAATAAGGGTTCGGGTCGGTATTACATCCGCTTTTATTTGATCAATATCCAATTTCTCATGAATAGAATTCATAGCAGAAATAAGCTGCTTTTTTTGACCATAAATTTTCAACGACTCAATAAAAGCCTTATGGGCAACTACTTGCTGATCTAAAACGGAATTTTCGGCCCTCACCTTTTCAAAAGCCTGGCGTTCTGAATCAGACATTTCGCCATTTAAATAAGCTTCAATACGTTCTGTCAATTCCATGGTATTCATTTATTATGTCTTAAAAAATATCTTTTTAAGGCGTTGAAGACATTTGTATTTTTGATTTTTTGCATTATCGGCATTGGTGTATCCAAAGGCCTCACAAATTTCCTGCATCGACCTATCATTGATATAAAATTCTTCAATAATAGTTTTACAAGGTTCCCCTAAATGCGACAGCGCAGCATCCATCTGCTTAAACTGTCGGTCTTTCTCTTCATGATATTCTAAATCTGTCTCTACTGCAAGAACATCTTCAAAATCAGAAATATTGCCAGAACTTCTGCTTTTTACATTTAAACGTTTTAACCATAACCTTCTGGCTACAGAATATAAAAATGTTTTAAGCTTACTATTTAATTCGAAGCTTCCGGCTTTTACTTTATCATAAAGAACGATAACAGATTCCTGAAAGATGTCTTTTGCATCATCTTCCGATCCACTATTTGTCATCACTAATTGTAACACCATCGGAAAATATGCCTTATAAATTCCTTCAAGTGTCCCTTTTGAGTCATTAAGAATACCTAATATAACTTCGCTATCTTCTGGTACTGAACTTTTTATCTCTTTGCTCACTAGTTAATACCCTAATGTTAAATTTGTAACCCAATATTACTTAAAAAAAAAGTTAAAAATTTGTCAGATTAACGGGTTACTTTTTATCAATACCCGTATTAATGATTGAAATATTTGTTTAATCTTTATACTTTAACCCCAAAAAATGAAAAATCTATTCAAATTCGGTTTCGCAGCTCTAGCTATCTCTTTATCTGTTGCAGCTTGTAGCTCAAACAAAACTGAAGAAGCTACTGATTCAACTGTTGTTGATACTACAGTTCTTGACACTACTGTATCTGTTGATACTACAGTTGTTGATACTACTGCTTCAACTGATACTGTTGTTGCTCATTAATTATCACTTTAGTGAAATAAAAAAAGCTGCTTTAGGGCGGCTTTTTTTATTTCAATTCAATTCAATAGGGTGCTCGTCTAATAAGGACGGATAAACAGTTTATTCGCTCTTAGTGCACATTCTGCCATGCTCTTCTTAATCTGATAATTCCAGATGGTGTCTCTGATTATTTCAAACAGCTAGCCCATAATCACAAAGCTGCCTTAATTTGGATACTTGGCACGTAGTATTCCGCAAAGAAGCCGGTGAAGAGGTAAACAAGTTAGCATCACTTAGATCAATGATGGCTATG
>CBFGOI010000145.1:0-9789 GCA_965650335.1 uncultured Pedobacter sp.
CGTTCGATGCGTTAACTGCCAAACTTAGATAATCTGAAAATATATTCCGTCAGACCAAATAACTCCTTTGATTCCAGAGTCAATAGATAACTTCTGGGCAAGCTGGTTTATGTCCATTATATTACCCGTGCTCCTTTTAATTGGCTTTTGGGTATTTATCATGCGACGAATGGGCGGTGGCGCAGGTGGCGGCGCAGGTGGTCAGATATTTAATATCGGAAAATCTAAAGCTACCTTATTTGATAAAGAATCGCAGGTAAATGTAACCTTTAACGATGTTGCTGGTCTTGAAGAGGCAAAACTGGAAGTTATGGAAATAGTTGATTTCCTGAAGAACCCTCAGAAATACACCAATCTGGGCGGTAAAATTCCAAAGGGAGCTCTATTAGTTGGTGCCCCGGGAACAGGAAAAACTTTACTTGCCAAAGCGGTTGCCGGCGAAGCACAGGTACCTTTCTTCTCTTTATCTGGATCTGACTTTGTCGAAATGTTTGTGGGCGTGGGGGCATCACGAGTTCGTGATTTGTTCCGCCAGGCAAAAGATAAAGCACCGTGTATCATCTTTATTGATGAGATAGATGCCATTGGCAGGGCTCGTGGAAAAAACAATATAGTAGGTGGAAATGATGAACGTGAAAATACACTGAATCAGTTGTTGGTGGAGATGGACGGCTTTGGTACCGATTCGGGTATTATTATTATGGCCGCGACAAACAGACCCGATGTATTAGATTCAGCCCTTTTACGTCCGGGACGTTTCGACAGACAGATCTCAATTGACAAACCTGATTTAGTGGGCCGTGAACAGATTTTCAAAGTTCACTTAGCGCCTATTAAATTGGCCGAAGAAGTTGATCCTAAAAAACTTTCGGCACAAACTCCAGGGTTTGCTGGTGCAGAAATAGCAAACGTTTGTAATGAAGCTGCTTTAATTGCTGCGCGTAAAGACAAGCTTGCAGTTGATATGCACGACTTCCAGGATGCTATAGATCGCGTAATCGGAGGATTAGAGAAGAAAAACAAGATTATATCTCCTGATGAGAAACGAATAGTTGCTTATCACGAAGCTGGCCATGCTATTGCCGGTTGGTTCCTCGAGCATGCCGACCCCTTGGTTAAAGTTTCTATAGTTCCGCGTGGAGTGGCAGCTTTAGGTTATGCACAGTATCTTCCGAAAGAGCAATTCTTGTATACCACAGAACAACTTATTGATGGAATGTGTATGACAATGGGTGGCCGGGTAGCTGAAGATATTGTATTTAGTAAAATATCGACAGGAGCTCAAAACGACCTTGAGAGAATTACTAAACTGTCGTATGCTATGATCACCCTTTACGGGATGAACGATAAAGTTGGTAATATTTCATTTAACGATCAGCAGGATCAGTTTAATAAACCGTATTCCGAAAAGACTTCTGAGTTAATCGACGAAGAAGTAAGAGTATTAATTCGTTCAGTATACGACCGCACGAAATCATTACTGAATGAAAAGCGGGACGGGTTAGAAAAGCTGGCTCAAAAACTCCTTGAAAAAGAAATTCTGTTTCAAAGTGACTTAGAGGAAATTTTAGGTAAACGCCCATTCGAAAACCGGACAACATACGATGAGTTTGTAAATGGAGACGACACAGGGAACCAATCTCTTGTTGCAGAAAATCTGCATCCCGAGCCTGTTGGCGATACTACAGAACCTTTAAAAAGTTCAGATACGGATTTATAAAAAACATAATAATTGTAAAAAGCCCCGAAATTCGGGGCTTTTTCTTTGAATTGATAATGCGATACCTCATTTTTGCAAATCGAAATGAAAGAAACAACTTCCAAAGAAAAGATGCTCAAGAAAATACGGAAAGCCTTATTAGAAAAGCGCGATAATCCGTATCCTAATCTTGAGGAAACACCTTTATATGAAGACCATCAAGACCTCTTAGAAGTACTTTTCGCTGAGCAACTTACGCTTGTCGCAGGCAAATTTATTTTTTGCGAAGATGAGTTTCAGTTTATTGAAAATCTGCTTCTCTTAGCCGATGAGAAAAACTGGAGAAAAATCTACTGCTGGGAGCCTAAGCTTCAGGAGATGCTAAACCTATACGAATTCCCCTTTTATACGACCGACACTGATTTCTTACAGGCCGAAGTGGGTATCACCTTATGCGAGTCACTAATAGCCCGCAATGGGAGCGTGTTGATTTCAAATGGAAATGAGGCAGGACGGAGATTGAGTATTTATCCCCACCACCATGTAGTGATTGCTTACACATCTCAGCTCGTACTGGATCTTAAGGACGCTTTTAAGCTCCTGAAAAGTAAATATGGTGAAAGTCTGCCCACTTTGGTATCAAACATCACCGGACCAAGCCGCACAGCCGACATTGAGAAAACGCTTGTGCTTGGCGCCCACGGGCCAAAAGAACTTATTGTTTTTTTACTTGACGACTCGAATTAATACTACTGACAGAAAAGACATCCGATTCCAAACAAGATTTCTTGGGTAGAGTGGGGTTAACATCTCACCTTTCAAATTAAGAGTACTCAACTTATATACTTTCTTATAACAGAAATGGCGCTGGAATAATCCTCCAGTGCCATTTCTATTATGTTAATTATTCGGTTTTTATAATTTCCGCTTAACCTCTACCTGTTCGTAAGCCTCAACAATATCCCCCTCTTTAATGTCATTAAAGTTCTGGATATTCAGACCACATTCATAGCCTTTTGAAACTTCTTTCACATCGTCTTTAAATCGTTTCAAGGAAGCAAGCTGACCTGTATAGACAACTACACCATCGCGAATGATACGAATATTACTATTCCGGTTAATCTTACCGTCAAGTACCATACATCCTGCAATTGTACCGACTTTACTGATTTTGAAGGTCTCACGAATCTCAACATTCGCAGTAATTTGCTCTTCGAATTCAGGAGCAAGCATACCTTCCATTGCGGCTTTCACCTCATTGATAGCATCGTAAATAATAGAATATAAACGGATATCAATTTCTTCCTGTTCGGCAAGTTTACGTGCACCACCCGATGGACGCACCTGGAATCCTATAATGATCGCATCGGAAGCAGACGCTAACAATACATCTGATTCAGATATTTGGCCAACTGATTTATGGATAATATTAACTTGTATCTGTTCTGTAGATAACTTCAATAATGAGTCAGACAATGCTTCAATTGATCCATCCACATCACCTTTAACAATGATATTAAGTTCTTTAAAGTTACCAATCGCTAATCGACGACCAATTTCATCAAGCGTGATATGTTTTTGAGTACGCAAGCCCTGCTCACGTTGTAATTGCAGACGTTTATTTGCAATATCACGGGCCTCAACTTCACTCGCTAAAGCATTAAACTTGTCGCCCGCGGTCGGTGCGCCCTGCATACCAAGAACCTGCACTGGAGTTGAAGGACCAGCCTTATCAACTTTCTGGCCGCGCTCGTTAGTTAATGCCTTCACCTTTCCACTAAAACTTCCAGCTAATATTGGATCGCCAACTTTAAGTGTACCAGCTTGAATTAAAACAGTAGTAACAATACCACGTCCTTTATCTAAAGCTGCTTCGATTACAGTACCGGTTGCGCGTTTATTTGGATTGGCCTTAAGCTCTAGCAATTCAGCTTCCAATAATACTTTTTCAAGCAAAAGATCTACACCTAAACCTGTTTTACCCGATATCTCCTGAGACTGGTATTTACCACCCCAATCTTCAACCAGAATATTCATGGCTGACAACTGCTCGCGAATTTTATCAGAATTCGCTCCAGGTTTATCCACCTTACTAAAGGCGAATACAATCGGAACTCCTGCTGCTTGAGCATGGTTTATCGCTTCCCGCGTCTGAGGCATCACGGCATCATCTGCCGCAATCACAATAATTACAATATCTGTTACTTGCGCACCACGAGCACGCATCGCTGTAAAGGCTTCGTGACCCGGCGTATCTAAGAAAGTTATTTTTCTGCCATCTTCAAGCGTTACAGCGTAGGCGCCAATGTGCTGAGTAATACCACCTGCTTCGCCACCAAGCACATTTGTTTTTCGAACAAAATCCAGCAGGGACGTTTTACCGTGATCGACGTGACCCATTACAGTAACAATTGGCGCTCTTGGAACTAAATCTTCCTCTGCATCCTCCTGTTCCAGAGTAGCTTCCTCGTCTTCTGGTTTTACAAACTCAATTACATACCCAAACTCATCGGCAACAATTGTAAGCGTTTCTGCGTCAAGTCTTTGATTTATGGAAACAAACATCCCTAAACTCATGCATGTTGAAATGATTTGAGTAACAGGTACATCTATCATACTTGCCAATTCATTTGCCGTAACAAACTCTGTTGTCTTAAGTACTTTTGATTGAAGTTCGCTTTCCAATGCAGCATCTTCTGCTGATTGAGCTACATCATCTCGCTTCTGACGGCGAAACTTAGCACGCTGCGCAAATTTACCAGATTTACCTGCTCCGCTTAAACGTGCAAGGGTTGCTTTTATCTGATCTTGTATTTCTTTTTCTGTTGGTTCTTCTTTAGATCCTCCGCCTGATGAGCGTTCGCCCATTTGTGCTTTACGTCCTCTGAAATCAGGACGACCTGGATGCTGAGATTTAGTTTCTCCGGTTCCTCCTGCCGCTGGCGGGCGATTCGCTTGCTGTCCTGCAGCCGGTGGACGAGTTCCTGATTGTCCTTGTGATGACGGGGCTTGACCCGGCTGACTTTGCGGGCCACCCTCTTTACGTTTGCGTTTGCGCTTATGATCGTTTCCGGCAACATTTGAAGAAGACGCAACTGGCTGATCTTTACGACGGCTGGACTGTTGATTTGACAAATCAATTTTACCAATGACATTCGGGCCTGTTAAACGCTGAGCCTTAGCGCGGATTACATCATCACCTTCCTCAACCGGTTCGGATGGTTCAGCTTTCGTTGAAACCGGCTCCTCCGGTGTAAGGTTTACTGGTTCAGGAGTTGGAATGACTTTTTCCACTTCTTCAGGTTTCGGCATCTCTGCCTTAACGATCTCAGGTTCCGGCAACTCAACTACAGGCTCAGGCTTGATTTCTGGTTTCTCCTCTTCCACAACGGGTAAAGGTTCAAGCTTCATTTCAGGCTCGTACTCTGGCTCTGAATCCGGTTGCTGCTTAACTATTGTAGCCGGGGTAGGCTCCTCAGCTTTAACTTCTTCCTTTTCCTTGACTTCGACACGTCCTTTATTTTTTAGGGCGTCCAAGTCTATTTTACCTACAACTTTAACTCCAGGCAATGTGCCTTCTTCCTGACTCTCTTTCGGAGCAGGCTCAGGTGTAGGCTCCGGCTTAGGTTTTTCGCTTGGAGTAGGAATAAAAGACCCCGTATTTTTGATTAAAATTTCTTCTTGTTCAAAGTCGTTTCCACGACGAGGTTCTGATCTTTCTGGTGTAGAAAGAGGCGCATCATCACGACGTATTTTGCCTATAGCAATCTGTCTTGCTTCTTCACGTACGATTTTATCGCCCTGATATTCTTTTAGCAGGACCTCGTACATTTCCTCGGTGAGCTTTGTATTGGGCTTAGGTTCAACCTTATAGCCTTTTTTTGTTAATGACTCTACCGCGGTTGCTAAGCCGATATTCAGCTCTTTAGCAGCTTTAAGTAAGTTTATGCTTTTACTTTCTGACATCAAAAAAAATTACCTCTTAAAAAATTTGTACAAAAGTACGTTTTTATATTGTTATTGAACAGTTAAACCTGATCAACTTATTATTCAAATTCAGATTTCAGTATTCCTACTACCTCTTTCACTGTGCTCTCTTCCAAATCGGTACGTCTCACCAATTCATCAACTGATAACTCAATCACGGATTTAGCAGTGTCTAAACCGATTCTCTTAAACTCGTCAATGATCCAGCCATCGATTTCATCAGAGAATTCTTCTAAATCAACATCTTCATCATCAACGTCAGATTCTCTGTAAACATCAATCTCATAACCGGTTAACTTACCCGCAAGCTTAATATTATGCCCACCACGCCCGATAGCCAGTGAAACCTGATCTGGCTTTAAATACACCGCCGCTCTTTTCTCTTCATCATCAAGTTTAATGGAAGTGATTTTAGCAGGACTTAGCGCACGTTGAATATATAATGAATTATTGTTTGTGTAATTGATCACATCAATATTTTCATTTTTTAACTCGCGAACTATGCCATGAATTCTCGACCCTTTCATACCAACACAAGCGCCTACCGGATCAATTCTATCATCATATGATTCAACAGCCACTTTGGCACGCTCTCCTGGTTCGCGAACAATTTTCTTGATAATAATTAAACCATCAAAAATTTCAGGAACCTCCATTTCAAACAAGCGTTGCAAGAATTCTGGCGCTGTACGTGAGATAATGATTTTAGGGTTACTGTTGATCATCTCAACTTTAGAAATCACTGCACGCAATGAATCTCCTTTTTTGAAATAATCTGCAGGTATTTGCTCTGTTTTAGGCATAATCAATTCATTGCCTTCATCATCAAGTACCAGTGTTTCTTTTTTCCATACCTGGTAAACTTCACCAGTAATGATCTCGCCTACTCTATCCTTATACTTTTTGAATATCTCGTCTTTCTCAAGTTCAAGAATTTTCGATACCAGCGTTTGACGGGCAGCTAAAATTGCACGACGACCGAAGCTCTCAAGTGTGATTTGCTCAATAAAATCATCTCCGACTTCTAAGTCCGGGTCAATTTTATGTACATCAGCCAATTCAATTTCAAGGTCATCATCTTCAGAGAACCCATCTTCCATTACCGTCCTTGTCCGCCATATTTCCAAATCCCCATTATCAGGGTTCACGATCACATCGCAATTTTCATCTGTTCCATATTTTTTACGGATCATACTGCGGAAAACTTCTTCCAGTACACTAATAACCGTGGGTCTGTCAATGTTTTTAAAATCTTTGAATTCCTGAAAGGAATCAATCAAATTAATATTGCTCATTTTTTTACTTAAATGAAATTAAAACCTTTGTTTCTGTTATCTCACTAAAAGGAATAAAGTTCTCTCTAACTTCTACTTTTTTTCCTTTTTCTTTTACTTTTTCTTCTATTGTAACACCTTCATCAGTAACATTCAGAAGTTTCCCTTCTCTTGATTTAGACTCAGGCTGTTTAATTCCAAGATTACGTCCGATATTCTTTTCATATTGGCGCTTCATCGTTAATGGTGTGTCAAGCCCGGGAGATGAAACCTCTAAATTATATGCCTGCTCTATAACGTTTTCCTCTTCCAGATGATACCCAACATGCCTGCTTATAGCAGCGCAGTCGCCAACACCGATCCCATTATCACCATCTACCAGAATAATAAGCTTGCCGTTTGGATGCATTTTAACATCAACCAAAAATAGATCCGGCCGATCTGAAATCTTCTCCTCAACTAAATCAATTACCCTTTGCTCAATATTCATTTTAATCCTACAAAAAGTATCTAAAATAAAAGAGGGGACACACGTCCCCTCTTCTCAGATAGTGCAAATATAATTTTTTTTATTTATACAAAGAGAATTTTGAATGCAAAAAGATTATTTTTCAATACAATAGCTCCGGGAAATATATTTTTTTTGAGTTTTAAAATATGCAATAAACTTAAATGCAACTCTACTGTTTACTTTAAAATCAAACATTTTTCAGACATGAAACTAATCATTGAAATTCTACTAATGGGTGCAGCCGTTGCCTTAGCTGCCTTCCTGATTCCCGGTGTTGAGGTAAGCGGATTTCTTAGTGCGATCATTGCAGGCATTTTGATTGCGCTGGCGAATGCCACAATCGGAACAATTCTTCGACTTCTTACATTTCCCATTAATATTCTAACACTTGGAATTATGTCGTTTATTATTACCGTTCTTATGGTTTTACTAGTCGACAGCCTGATGGATGGATTTAATACCAGTGGCTTTTTTGCAGCTTTACTTTTTGCGATTGTACTTGCTTTAATTAAAATGGTTTTCGGAATGTTTAATCGCGAATAGCCGAGCCATTCTTCGACATCTGACTACGATATGCTATTTTAATAATTCTCTGGAGATCACCAGTTTTTGAATTTCGGAGGTGCCTTCATAAATCTGCGTAATTTTCGCATCGCGCATTAAGCGCTCAACATGGTATTCTTTAACATACCCGTAACCACCGTGGATCTGAACCGCCTCTATCGTGGTTTTCATAGCTATCTGAGACGAAAACAATTTGGCTTTAGATGATGCTTCGGCGAATGGCTGGTTATTATCTTTCAGCCACGCTGCTTTTAAGCATAGCAAACGAGCCGCTTCAATATCGGTTGCCATTTCGGCTAACTTGAATTGAATGGCCTGATGTTCGGCAATTGGCTTCCCGAAGGCTTTTCTTTCTCTGGAATAATCAAGCGCCAGCTCATAAGCTCCGCAAGCGATTCCCAAAGCTTGCGCAGCTATGCCGATCCGTCCGGCCTGCAACGCTTTCATGGCGAACTCAAAACCAAAGCCTTCGGCACCGATCAGATTTTCTTTTGGAACTTTAACATCAGAAAACATAAGAGAATGCGTATCTGACCCACGAATACCCATTTTATTTTCCTTTTTGCCAATAGATAATCCGTCCATCCCCCTCTCGACGATTAATGCGACCATTCCGTGAGAGCCAAGCTGGGCATTACTTTGTGCGATTACGAGATATACTGAAGCGGAACTTCCATTTGTAATCCAGTTTTTCGTTCCATTTAACAAATAGTAATCGCCCGAATCTTCGGCAAATGTATGCAGTGCATTGGCATCCGATCCTGCTTCAGGTTCTGACAAGCAAAATGCGCCTATTATTTCCCCTGCTGCCAGAGGTTTTAAATATTTCTCTTTTTGAGCATCAGTTCCATACTTTTCCAATCCATAACAAATCAAAGAGTTATTTACGGACATTATCACCGATGTCGAAGCGTCTATTTTTGAAATTTCCTCTATTGCTAAAACATACGAAATAGTATCTAATCCGGCACCGTTATAGTCAGGAGAAACCATCATTCCCAAAAAGCCTAAGGAGCCCAGCTTTTTTATCTCTTCGGCTGGAAACTTTTGCAATTCGTCCCTTTCTATCACACCCGACCTCAGCTCATTACGTGCAAAGTCACGGGCAGCCTGTCTGATCATCAATTGTTCTTCACTAAATTGAAATACCATAAGTGTAGGGTAAGGTATTAACTGGTACGGATCTTCTGTTCAATAGCAGATGTTGAGTAACCTTCAATATATTCGATCGTTTTTACCTCACCTCCATTTGCAAGAACTATATCAGAGCCTACAATTTTATCAACAGAGTAATCAGCGCCTTTAACCAATACATCAGGTTTTATAGCCTTGATAAGTTCGTAGGGAGTAGACTCATCAAACAACACCACCGCATCCACAAAAAACAGGGAAGCCAATAAATGTGAACGTGAAGTTTGATCGGTAATGGGGCGGGCAGGCCCTTTCAGGGTAGAGGTCGAACTATCACTGTTCAGACCGACAATCAGCTTATGTCCAAGATCTGCTGCCTTAGCCAGGTAATCGATATGACCCAGATGCAACAAATCAAAACAGCCGTTTGTAAATACAATCTTTTGATCTTTAAATCGCCAGATACTTAGAAACGGAAAAAGCTTTTCAAGTGGAAGGATCTTATTTCTTACCAGGGTTAAATTGTCCATTAAACATATGTTTTTAACAAAAATAGTTTAATTAGACAGAATGTTTTACTTAATCAAATGATTATCATCATCAGGGAATACCAAAATTGGATT
>CBFGOI010000146.1:0-9530 GCA_965650335.1 uncultured Pedobacter sp.
TGACTCTTTGAAAGTAATTCCCTCAAAAAATGGCTTAGTGCATGACTTACCTAAGTGTTTAAAAAAGGGGTGGCCATGGGATGAAGAACTTTCAATAGATATTTATAGTTCTGACATTTTATGGCCGAAAATCTCTGTCGTGATGCCATCCTACAACCAAGCCAATTTCATAGAAGAAGCGATACGTTCAGTTTTATTACAAAACTACCCTAATTTAGAGTTTATTGTCATAGACGGAGGGAGTACAGATAACACTTTAGACATATTGGAGAAATATTCTTTCTGGTTAAGTTATTGGCATTCAAAAAAAGATCGAGGACAGGGACATGCCATCAATATGGGGTTCAGCCTGGCTACGGGTGATTATTTCGGCTGGCTTAATAGCGATGATTTCTACAACAAATCTGCCTTGTTCCATTTGGGATCGGAAATTTTCAAGACTAGGAAAGAGTTTTACTATGGAGACGCTTTTACTGTTAATGAGGGCAATACTCAACGATTTTACTGGCGGGCGAATCTTGTACTAGACCGCTATTTACGTTTCGGAGGGCTTATCGCATCACACTCAGCTTTTTGGTCTAAAACAATTCATACACCAATATGGGAGAAGATGAATTGCAATGTTGATGGCGAACTATGGCTGCGATTGGTTAAAAATAAAAGCAGAAAACATATCCCTTTCCCAATTGGTTCATTTAGAATTCAAAAAAATGCGAAAACATCTTCCGATATTTGGAAGGAGAAATGGGCAGAAGACGACCACAACATCGAGGCTGTTCATGGGCCTCATAATACTGGCAAAAAGGCCTTAATCTACGAGTATAAATATTTTCAAAAGTTATATAAGCTCCTGTTAAGCCATGGCAAATTCTAATAGTTTGGCTATCTGCATCCCAGCATATAATGCAGCTAAGTTCCTGCCGAAACTATTTTCATCCATAGAAAAGCAAAAGATCCCATTTGATGAGATTCTGGTATATGATGACTGTAGCAACGACGATACTCATCGAGTTGCCGAATCGGGAGGAGCAATTGTAATTAGAGGGGATGTAAACCGGGGTTGTTCATATGGCAAGAACAAGTTGGCAGAGGTTAGTACCTGCAAGTGGCTACATTTCCATGATGCCGATGACGACATCTTAGACAACTTTACACAGCTTGCACACAAATGGATTAGAGAAGCAGGTAACCTTCACGATCTTCTTTTACTGAATTTTAATTACGTCGACTTTCAATCAAAAGAAGTATTAGGTTCAGCCAACCATAACAAAGCTGATCTACAAAAAGATCCCTTACGCTATTCAATCAATAACAAAATTGTAAACTTTGGAATATATAAAAAAGATTCCTTTTTATATGCTGGAGGATTCGATACGAACCCAAGTGTTCTCTATAATGAAGATAATGCATTTCATCAACGGCTTGCAAAGAAGGGGCTAAAGTTCGATTACCTTGAAACGGTTACATGCATTAATTACAGATATCAACAAAGCATGTCTTCATCGAATGCATTAAAGTGTGCCCAAGCAAATTATCATGTTTTAAAACAAACAACTGAAGAATACGCTAATTTATATCCGGAAGAGCTTGGTAGGCAAGTTTGGAATTGCATTTCAGCTTTAAGCGTACATCAGGATTGGGACTATGTTAAAAGATGTTTGTGTTTGTTGGAAAAAATACCCTACAATAGGATAAAATTCAAAACTCTATTCGACGTCTTGAAGTTCTTTCATCCTTACGGTGCCATACGCTTTCGTGAAATGATGATTAGGCGTTTTAAGCCGCATATAAGAAAAAAGGCCTAGACTTAAATGCTCTCTCAAAATCCCTTGATTTCGATAATTATACCGGTTTTTAATGCTGGAAGATATTTAGACGCTTCAATCAGTTGCTGTCTTCTGCAATCTTATGGCAACATTGAGATTTTAGTGATTGATGATGGATCAACTGACAATTCCGTTAAAATCATAAACCTCTATGCGGACCGAGGAGTAAAGATATTGTACCAGAAAAACAGAGGAGCTAGTGCCGCCCGTAATCTTGGCATCCAACACGCAAAAGGGGAATACTTACAATTTTTAGACGCGGACGATTTCTTATCCCCTGACAAAATCGAAAAACAAGTTGATGCGTTACGCTGCACAACTGATAAATTGGGTGTTTGCAGCACCATTCACTTCAATGAGAAGGAAGATCCTTTTGCACTAGAGCCCTCAACTTACGAAGAGAAATTTATCTACACTACTGATGACGTCGTCGATTTCACAATCAGGCTTTGGGGGGGATACAATTTCGAAGCATCAATGATTCAAACGAATGCATGGCTAGTTCCAAGGTCACTGATTATAAGACATGGCAATTGGAAAGAATATTTGTCACTTGATGACGATGGGGAATTCTTCGGTAGATTGTTATTAAATAGTAAAGGCATAATAAAAACCGGGGGCAAAAATTATTACCGGAAATATTTGAATAGTTCGAGCTTATCCGCAAAAAAAAGTCATAGCGCGATGAAAAGCGCGCTAGATTCCATTCTGTTAAAAAAAGAGCACTTATTTAGCAAGTCTGATTCGGTAAATGCTAAAATGGCCATATTCAAACAGTTGAAGGAGCTCGAGGTACGGTGCTATCCATTTTACATGGATTTGCAACGTATAGTCGAGAAAGAGCTGAACGAACTTCCAAAGTTTGAATATAAAGTAGGTCTGGGCGGCAGATTCGTAAACAATGTTGCCGATATATTTGGATGGAAAGCAGCTAGAAGAATTCAGAGCATCATAAGAAGCTAATGCAACCTCTGCTATGATTAAAAATTCCCTAGCCTTCCGACTACCACTTCTATATAAGAGTCTTCTACGATACCGCCGCTTACATCTCCCTCAAAAAAGCAGCTCAGACGTTACTGTTCTGATGATGACTGGGAAAAACTATATAGAGCTTTTACGCTACAGTGTATGGTCAATTGGTAAGGCATGGGAACGACTCCCGAAGCTAATTATAAGTACTGATGGAACAATCAGCACTAGCGAAATAGCCAAAGAACTGAAGTTTTGGAAAGGCGAACTGATCTTACAATCATGGGAAGAAAGTATAAATTATCACGGGAACAAGATCCGGCCCGGTTTAATAGAATATGCGAATAACCAAGCTTTTGGAAAAAAGCTGGCTTTAATATTACACCATGCAGAAAAAGGTCCCGTCTTATGGATTGATAGTGATATTCTGTTCTTCAACGATTTTACTAGATTTTTACCAAAGCCTGAGAGTGGGATTTGCTGCGGAGGATCAGAAGATTGGATTACTGCTTATCATCAACTGGTGTTAAACTGTTATAATGAACGCACTATAGTCAAGAACTTTAATGCTGGCCTACTATACGTTTCAGGAGAAAAAATTTACGAAAAGTTCGGAATAGAGCAAACTTTAATGTCAGTCCATCCTCATTACGATTTTTTCACCGAACAAACCATCTTCGCACATATCGCAAGCTATTCCATGGGAGTATTGTGGAACAAAGACGTTATTAAGAACTTTAATGAAGACAGGCAAAACATAATGCCGATGCAAGTGAAAGATGTTATAGCGAGACATTACACCAGCAATGTAAGACACCTGTTTTGGAGGGATTGCCTATTTAATATGCGAGCTTTGCGAAAATGAAAAAAACGGTATTTACTATAGCTGCGGGAAAAGATGTGTACTTAAAGTATGCCTGCAATTTAGCAATGTCGTTTCTTTTTTGGAATAAGAATACAGATATCGAGTTCGTTTTAATTACCGATTTAAGCGCTCCCGTTCCCGCTCAACTAAAAGAGCAAATCAAGGTCTTTTCATTGCCTGCGAAATCAATCGGTGACGGCTTCTCGTCGAAGTTAATTCTAGATCGATTTCTAAGCGAAGGACAAAATCTCTTTATTGATGCAGACTGCCTGATTTACGGAGACTTAAATCCAATATTTCAAGTATTCAAAGGGAAACCCGTTTCGGTAATTGGGCATACAATAACCGAGGGGCTAGATGTGGGTTTTTGCAAAAACGTTTCCTATTTATTGGAAAGACTACAATTGTCTTACTACCCTATATTCTGCGGTTCGATCTATTATTTTGAGAAGTCTGAAAAATTAGGTGAATTCTTTAACTATATAAAAACTCTACTAGGGCAATATGATGACTTAGGATTGACGAGACTGCGAGGAAAAGAAAATGAGGAACCGTTGATAGCGATTGCAATGTCGAAATTTGAATTTCAGCCCGTACCTGATAAGGGTACGGTGAAAGCGGACCGAATGTTTTTCAATTATAATCGCAAAAACGTTTTATCGGGAGCGGCCCACCTTTGGAATGATGACTCAATTCCATCTCCCGAATATTCAAAATTGACTGTGTCTTATCCGGTAATTATACATTATAACAACAGGTTTACTGAAAACTACGAATATAATTCGGACGCAATGAGACTAAAATTGGTAGTTTTAAACCAGTGGATGAAAACACCGGCCAACCTGGTGGTTTCGCTTTTTTTCGATTACCCTGTAGCCATACTCGAAAGAATGAAGTTTCAATTGAAGTCGGTTTTGAGACCGTTGGCACATAAGATCTTAGGTGTAAGAGCGGTAAAAACGTCTAATCGTGTTTAACTAAAGAAAGTGAGAAAGATTAATATATTTTATGAAGAGCCTGATCCTGATCGATGGATAAAATATGATCGATACCCGAGGAGGATTGTTCGTAAATTACTAAGAGGAAAAGCACCTGTTGGCGGCGTTCAGAAATGGTTTTTGAATCTGATCAAGGGATTGGACGAGCTTAATGTTCAATATGAAATAAACAATTACAAGAAATTAAAAACCCATAAAGAAGAATGGGCACTCGTAATTGGCAAACCACATGTTATTGAAAAAATACCCTCGTATACCAAAATAATCTATGGGCCTGGCATATCCTCTCATCCATCTGATGAACTTTTTTGGGGGTCAAAGCCGAATATTAGGCACCTGATAATTTCTTGTGAGTGGTTTAAACAGATGTACGAAAGAGATCTTCCTGTTCAGGTACCAATTTCCGTTTGGCCAAGTGGCATAGAATCGGAGATATGGAAACCATCTTCTGACAGTAAGAGGCATAACAAGATTCTTGTATATGACAAAATCCGTTGGGAACGAAAGCATTACGAGGAAGAACTAATATCCTTGATTACTCATTCGCTTCAAGCCAGAGACATTGGTTTGGAATATATAAAGTACGGAGAGTATAAAGAGGAGGATTTTATGAAGCTGTTGACGACAGTGGATGCAATGATTTTCTTGTGCGAACACGAAACTCAAGGTTTTGCCTATTTGCAAACATTATCTTGCGATATTCCAATTCTAGCATGGGACAGAGGTGGTTTCTGGCAGGACCCCGACTTTTTTCCAAGCTTGGTAAAGTTTGAACCGGTGAGTTCGGTTCCTTACTGGGATATTCAATGCGGAGAAAAGTTTAGAGGTTCGAAAGATTTTGAGTGGTCATTTGAAAACTTCTGGACCAATGTCAACAAAGGCTTTTACACCCCAAGGAATTATATCTTAGCCAACTTTAAATTAGCAGATCGTGCCAAGGAATATCTTTCTATTGTAGATTCAATAATAAAACAGAACAAGCCAGACTGATGCGGATTTTATTGATTATGGACCCAGGAATCCCTGTTCCACCTCCTTTCTATGGCGGGCACGAACGCTTGGTGGCTATGTTTGTTGATGAGTACAAAAAGATGGGACATGAAGTTACGTTACTTGCCGGTCCAGGTTCTGTCTCTCAACGAGTAAAGCATTTCGGTTTAAATAATCTAAATCGCTCTGCCTTGAGAAAAGCAACTGAACTCTTCGAAGCATGGTTTTATATATACCGGAATAAACATAAATTCGACTTGATTCATAACTTCGGGAGACTCTTATATTTGTTGCCAATTCTAAGCCATCCGGTAAAAAAAATCATGACCTATGGTCGGGATGTAACCGGATCAGCGATAAGGAAAATTTGTACACTGCCCAATAAAAATCTCATTTTTACGGCTTGTAGTAATTATTGTGTATCAACAGGAAATGTAGCTGGTAATTGGCAAACTGTATACAACGCAATTGATTTCTCAAAATACAATTTGAAAAGCAGCGTAGGCGTTGAAGCACCATTGATGTTTCTTGGCCGCATTGAGCAGATAAAAGGAGTACATACAGCAGTTGAACTTGCTATAAAGACGGGTAACAAGTTGTGGATAGGTGGCAACATAGCAGCAGAGCACATGACCTATTATAGAGATCAAATAGAACCGTATGTAGATAATGAACAAATTATCTACTTAGGCCCTCTAAATGATAATCAGAAGAACGAGTACTTAGGGCGATCTAAAGCATTATTATTTCCGATAGAATGGGATGAGCCCTTTGGGATGGTGATGGTTGAAGCAATGGCCTGCGGTACTCCGGTTATCGCCTATAAAAGGGGTTCGGTTCCAGAAGTTGTTGAGGATGGGATAAATGGTTACTCGGGTGCAACCATTCAGGAGCTTATAACCAAAATCGAAAAAATCCCACTAATCGATCGCGCTAATTGTCGTCAATATGCTGCGAAAAGATTTGACGTTAGTGTGATAGCTAAACATTATTTAAATTTATTTAAACAGCGCGAATAGTGAAACGCAAACGCATTGTTTTGGTTACATCCAGTCAGCCTTCCTTGAATCCGCGAATGGTGAAAGAAGCGGACGCACTGGCGCATGAAGGGCATGAAGTGATTGTTATAGGACAACATTGGCACGCTTGGGCGTCTGTTACTGACAAAACTCTCCTGGGAACAAAAAAGTGGAAATATATTGAGGTCGGTGGAAGTCCCGACAAAAATAAGGCTACTTACTTAGTTACCCGTCTGATTCATAAAATTGGAAGGAAGCTGAGGGAAAAATTGACGCTCAAGGGAGGAATTGCAGAACTGTCTATGGGCAGGTGCGGCAATTTACTCTATCGGGAAGCAATAAAACAAAGGGCTGACCTATATATCGGGCATAATCCCGGAGGTCTTGCTCCGGCGATAAATGCCGCCAAATATTTAGGTGTTAAATGTGGATTTGATGCTGAAGATTTTCACCGTCGTGAATATAGTGACGACCCCAATCATCCAGATGTACTTTGCAAAACCTTTTTAGAAGAAAAGTATTTCCCCCGCGCCGACTACTTAACCACAAGCAGTCCATTGATAACAAAAGAATACATTAAGATCTTTCCTCAATTAGAGTTTAACACCATCTTGAACGTTTTTCCAAAGGTGCAAAACATTAATGTTAAGCCCTCTTTGGAGGGTTCACCATTAAAATTGATTTGGTTTTCGCAAACCTTAGGACATAATAGAGGGATTGCAGAGATCATCACTGCGATTGGCATAGTAAATAATCCCCTTGTAGAGCTACATCTCCTAGCAAATCCCCGGGAAAGTAATATCAAAACATTCAATGCTATGGCTGAAGAACATGGGCTAAAGCCTCATCAGCTAAATTACCACCCCCCCCTCCCTCCAGGGCAGCTTTTCTCGTTTTGCGCAAATTTTGATATTGGCATGGCTTCTGAAACTGGTTTTGGGACTAACAATAATCTCGCTTTAAGCAACAAACTTTTTACGTATTTCGCTTCCGGATTAGCAATTCTTTATAGTGACACACCGGCACAAGAAAACCTAATGAAGGGTTTCGCTAACTGTGGGATACAATATGGAAAAAAAGATCCAAATTCTTTGGCAGAAGCTGTTGGCTATTACCTAAGTAACAGAAAAGAGCTAAATAATGCCAAAGCTTCTAGTTACAGGTCTGCGCAGACAGTCTTAAATTGGGAGAATGAAAGCGAGAAGCTAATTTCCCTAATTAACAACCTATTGAAATAAATATTAGGGTGTATAACACGACTTTAAAGATAAGCATATCACCCAGAGACCTAAGATTATTAGGGTCTATGTTACCTCATCAGCTCCGGTTTTGGAACGATATGGTAGACCAAATTCTATTAGTCTTCGATCTTCATGGATATAATACTGAAAATGATCAGGCAGATATTGCAAGAGTAAGGTCTTTAATAAAAGACTTAAGGAAAAGCTATCCCAAGCTGGAAATGATCGACGTTGACTACTCTCCAGCCGCTAAAAAGATTATTTCCAATGCTTTTTTTAATGGCAAATCTGTACCAGCCAAAACTCACCGTTATGGGCCTTATTATTCATATTTTTTTGGTCTATATCACACAAAGCACGATTATATCCTAAGTATCGATTGTGATATTTTTTTTGGCGGGCGCAGTCACTCCTGGGTGAAAGAAGCTATCAAACTTTTAAACAGCGACGAAACAATTATCACTTGCAGTCCTCTTCCGGGCGCACCCAGAGCAGACGGCAAACTAACAAGGCAGACAGGTACAGTTGACAACAGTAAGTTGAAGATGATAAAGTTTGACTCTATTAGTTCCCGAATTTTTTTCATACACAAGCCGTCTTTCATAGAGAAAATTTGCCCTATTCCAATAAAGGTTGCTTCACTTCCGCTAGCAATCCGAGCGCTTTTGCGAAAAAGACCAGTCTTTGAATTACCTGAAGATACTATTACCTGGATTATGAGACAGAAAAACCTGATACGGGTAGATTTTCTCGGGACGAATCAAGGGGTCTGGTCCATTCATCCGCCATATAGGAATGAAGCTTTTTACCTTTCCTTAACATCCTTGATAAAGCGCATCGAAACCGATGAGATTCCTCCTGAACAAAGAGGAGATTATGACCTGAACTCATCAATGATAGATTGGGATGATGCTAAAGAAGCGATAAGGGCTGCAAGCATGAAGAACAAAATATTCAAAGCGATAGGCCTTAAATAAACCCATTGAAGAAGATTCTGATCATATCGCCATATTTTCCGCCCACAAACGCGGCTGACATGCACCGTATAAGGATGAGTCTCCCCTATTTCAATGACTTTGGATGGGATGCGGAGGTAGTAACTGTTGATCCTAAACATTCGGATCTAAAAAAAGATTCTTTTCTGTCTCTGAGCGTCATGGCTGATACCAAAGTACACTATGTAGACGCCTTTTCAAAACGATGGACATCGAAGTTTGGTTTAGGAAGCATTGCTTTACGGTCGCTGGTATTTTACAAAACGAAGGTTAATAAAATACTTAAGATGGAGAAATTTGACATCATTTACTTCTCTACTACCCAATTTCCCGTTTGTGTTTTAGGTCCTTACTGGAAGAAGAAGTTCGATATACCTTACGTTATTGACATGCAGGATCCATGGCACTCTACTTATTATCGAGACAAGCCAAAAAATGAACGGCCTGCTAAATACTGGTTTTCCTACCGTTTAAACAAGTACCTGGAGGCTATTGCGATGAAGAAGGTGGACGGAATAATTAGTGTTTCAGCATCTTATTTAGAAAAGCTAAAACACCGATATAACCACTTAAATAAAGTTCCGCTAAAGGAGCTGACTTTTGGACATTTCAAAAGGGATTTTGAAA
>CBFGOI010000147.1:0-9399 GCA_965650335.1 uncultured Pedobacter sp.
TGTATACTTTTATATAAACATCCAGATCCGAACCTGTAATCTCTCTATTCTTAGAAGTAGCAGAAGCATTGATTAGATAGGTTACCATATATTTCTCGAGCATCTCTCTAAACTTACTGTACTGCGGAGCTTTACTGAGGTATTGATCAATACTTGGAAGAGGGAGACTTACTCTATTAACTTCGTGGATAATCCCATTTTCAGCGACTATATCTTTATTTGTTACCTGCGCCTGCGATACATGGAATCCATTGAAAGTTGTTCCGTCAAAAAAATAGGAATAATCATTTTGAGATATCCCGTTAGCAGTGAAATAGCTGTCAAGGAAATAAGGTATGTACTTATTGTTATTATCTGTCGACACATAATAGAATCCGCTTGAGCTATTCCTGTTAGATGCTGCTATTAAAACCTTTTTGCCATTTATCGTCGAGGTGTCGGGGCTGCTATAATAGGTAGTTCGTCTTTTGAATGCCTTTCCTGGCACCCAACCTATTGCTGATTGATAATCGTCTAAACGGTCTGATTTAAAGGAGTTATAAACAAGCGCGTACCTGACTATTTTATTAGCGACAGAATCTTTAATCTGATTTACATCGTTCAGGTTATTTTCCTGCAAGTATGTAGAGACTGCTTCGTCGTTCGGCGCAAAAATAGTCCAGTAACCTGCTTTGCTTAAAACATCTTTGTATCCAGCTTTGTCAATCAGAATCAAAAAGCTTTTAAAGTTATTTCTTGACTGTAGTTGCTGATATATCGGATTGGCCAGCGTTTCCGGGCGTCCATAATATTCATCCCACTGCTTTTTGTTACATGAGCTTAATACTGGAATAATAGCAAGCAAGAATAACGAGGTTCTAAATATTTTCTTCATCTTGGATTGAAACTGTTTATAAAAGTATATTCTTCGTGAAGCACAAAAATTGAATGCAGGTCTCCACTTTCGGATTTATTGCAGCCTCTTTACCTGAGAAATAAATTGAAATTCCACCCTTTTTTTTTGACAAACAATGTTGTCAGGAAAACTCTCGATCTGGTTTAAAATACTCTAAAACCCCGATAAGGTTTTATATGGTTATTCAATGTAAAACTTTAAGCTATTGGCTTCCCTTTAATTAGTTAATATTGGTTTTCTTGAATACAAATCTAGGCGGAGCTGCTCTCTAAAGCATTTAAAAATTGACACAAACCTTCTAATTATTGTTTTTTTGGGCTATAAAAACAAGTAATTAGAGCAATTAAATAAGCGGTGGACTTATGGCTGGAGCGATAACCTATGCGTTGGGGAAATGCAAGGTTTTGTTTTGATTTTTCAAATACTCCGAAGGAGAAAGCTTATGTTTTTCTTTGAAGCAAGTACTAAAATATCCCGAGCTACTAAAGCCAGTCATATAGGCGATCTCTGAAATTGTGTATTCACCCGACTCAAGCAATTGTTTGCCGCGTTTCAGCCTGATATCCTTAACAAATTCAATCGGTGCAAATCCCGTAAGGCTTTTCAATTTCTTATAAAAAGTAGTGCGGCCCAAACCAACTGAGTCTGCTACACTCTCGATATTAAACTGGCTGTCTCCCATTCCGGCTTCAACAATCTTAATTACATCTTTCAAAAACTGTTCATCTTTTGAGGTAATCAGAATTTCATCTGGTTTCAGCTGAATAATCTTTTTCTCATTAGTATACAATGCTTCAAAAATCTTTCTTCGTTGTTTTAACAGGTTATCAACACATGCAAGTATATGATCAGTATAAAATGGTTTGATAATGTAAAAATCAGCGCCGTATTTCAACCCTTCAATCTGGCTTTCGATGGAGGATTTTGCGGTAAGAAGAATCACAGGTATATGACTTGTTTCCCTATCATTTTTAAGCAGGTCAAGCATTTGAATCCCATCCATGTTGGGCATCATCACATCGCTTATAATAAGATCGGGCATATTTGATTGAGCGGCCTTTAAACCCTCCACCCCATCTATTGCCTCAACAACCCTATAAAACTGCACCAGCTGAGCTGTGAGAAACTTTCTTAATTCCGAATTATCCTCCACCAGCAGAACGAGCTGCATATCCGTTTGTTCTTTCTGCACGCTAATCAGGTGATTATCGCTTCTATGGGTGACTTCCACATAGCCGGAATTTACAAAGTCCAGCAATTTAGACGACTTGACAAAATCAACTTCCTTATTGGTAAAATGCTCTTTGCCTGTCCTCAGCCGAATGGTAAAAATCATTCCGCCTTCGGGATTGTTACTGGCAAAAATATTCCCTTGATGAGCCTCGATCAACTCTTTCGAAAGTGCCAATCCGATACCGGTGCCTTTCAAATTGTTTTCACTTGTTTTATCACCTTCGTAATAAAGCTCAAAAATCTGTGAAAGCTTTTGTTTAGGGATGCCGTATCCCTGATCAGTGATGGTTATGGTGAAATATTCATCGCCCCCTGTGTATTTTACATCGATCTGAATAGTTTTGCCCGAAGGGCTAAACTTAAAAGCATTCGAAAGCAGGTTGTAAACAACGATATCTATTTTCTCTTCGTCAATCCACGCATAAAGCTCATCAACATCGTAATTTATTTTCAAGTCGATATTCTTTTCCTGCGCCAATCCGGCAAAATAACGGCTGATTTCTTTAAGTAATCCGATAACCTCAACTTCCGACACCTTAAGCCGCATTTTCCCGCTCTGTACTTTTCTGAAATCCAGCAACTGATTAATTAAGCGGATCATCCGGTTTGCGTTCCGATTAACTATATTAATATTTTCGCGGCCTTTAGCAGATATCTGTTCGTTTCTGGTTATCTCTTCTAAAGGACTTACAATCAGCGTAAGCGGAGTACGCAGTTCGTGTGAAATATTGGTAAAAAATTGCAGTTTTAAATCTGTAAGTCTGTGTTCAACCGCTACATTATTCCTCAACCGTATCATTGTAAGAATTACCCTTCGTGCAATTTCGAGTAAGGTTACAATCACAATAAAATAAGCAATGTAGGCCCATATCGTCAGCCACGGAGGTGGCAAAACAGTTAGTTTCAGGCTTTTGCCAGGGATATTATTAAAAAGGGAACTACTTGTGCTTTTTACAATAAATTCATAATCGCCGGGGGGAAGATTTGTATAAGTGGCCTTGCGCTGATTATTAACGTTGTGCCATACTTTATCATATCCTTTAAGTATATAAGCATACGTTATTTTTTTGCTCGCCCTGTAGTCCAAAACCGTGTAATCGATACTAATAACATCCTGATCATATTCCAAAGTAATACGACCTGTATTGTTTAAAGAATATTTCAAGGGAGATCCGGGGCGTCCGGGTAAAATATCTTTATTGTAGAGCTGAATATTGGTCAATGCCATACTTGCATCTACCTTTTTACTTGATATACGATCAGGGTCGAATGAAATATATCCTCTTACGCATCCAAAATACAACAGCCCGGTCCTCGATTTTAGACCTGCAGCTTCCGAAAATCTTGTCTGAGGTAAACCATCATATGAGTCGTAATTTTTAAAGGTTTCCGTTAATCGATTAAACTGACTCAGCCCATTTTCCGTAGCAAGCCATAAATTACCGTTATTATCATCAACTATGCTTAGAATAATATC
The DNA here is from genome assembly GCA_965650335.1 of uncultured Pedobacter sp. Classification (GTDB taxonomy): domain Bacteria; phylum Bacteroidota; class Bacteroidia; order Sphingobacteriales; family Sphingobacteriaceae; genus Paradesertivirga. Next base: position 3,606 of record CBFGOI010000147.1, read on the forward strand.
ATTTGGCAAGCCCTCATTTCGCGTAAAAACACGAAACTTCAAGGGTTTCCCTGAAGCAGAAATGACTTTATTTAAACCGCCTCCGAAAGTTCCCACCCACATTTGTCCCCGCTTATCGCGATGAATGTACTGAACATCATTATTCCCCAGACTACTGCGGTCGCCCGGAATTTTACTGTATTTCGAAAATTTATAAGTATCCGAATTCCCCTGATCAGGATGGAACAGAACCAGACCATCTGTTGTTGCAATCCATATGCGGCCATTCGGTCCTTGTTGCAAATGTCGGATAACGTTACATGAAGCGGGATACTGTTTAAATGAATTATTACTATTCCTGAACCGCACCTCGCTGCCCGATTTAGACAGCAGATTTAAGCCGCCGCCCAAGGTCCCAACCCAGATCCGGCCCTTGCGATCCTCTAAAACAGAATAGACCATATTGCTACTTAGGCTATACTTATTACCGGGGTCTGATAAATATCGCGTAAGGCTATATCTTGATCGTTCTTTATTCAACGGCCGGGCCATAATTAAACCTTTGCCTTTGGTTCCAAACCACATCGTTCCATCGCGACCTTCGGTGATAGAATAAACACTTCCGATTTCTGACCCGCTTATACCGCTGAAAATACCGTTCTCTCTAACACCGTTCTTAAAAACGTAGAGCCTCCCAGCTTTCGTTCCTATCCACATCCTTCCTTTACTGTCTTCAAACAACGTTCTAACCTCATTCTCAGATTTATTCTGTATATCGTTTACAAGAAGATTATGCTTAAAGTTATTCTCAGGAAATATTATCTTATTCAATCCTCCGTCAATGGAACTAAGCCATAGAATGCCTGTACGGTCAGGATAAAAGGCCGTTACAATATTTGAAAACCGTTGTTTAGACGAGCCGGGTTCATTATAAAAATATTCAATTTCGTCCTTTTCCGGATTGTAATATCCAAAGCCGCCGCCTTTAAAACCAGCCCATAACACACCGTTAACGTCTTCGAATAAGCCATAGTTTTTATTGGGGCTAGTAATGTTTGCATCCTTTTTTTGTGTAAAAAGCTTAAACGATCTGCTGCGAGGATCATATTTTATGATACCGCTCTTTTGAGGCTCGATCCAAATCTGGCCAGATGAGTCTTCAAAAAGAGAATAAAAGGAATTCATTCCGGGCAAAGAGGCGTAACTAATCTGATAATTTTCTGGATGTACAATGAGAAGTCCTTTCGTTGTTGAAGAAATATAAAGCATTCCATCTCTAGCACGAAGTATGGCATTGAAGTTTGTATTGGGCGACAATGGGATGGTTGAAAAAACACCTTTCCTCGTATCGAACGTAACGAGGTCGCCGCTTGATGTGCCGAAATAAATTAATCCATTATACTGCGCAAAGCAGGTAAAAGAAAGATCCTGCCGGAAGAAATCTGTTCCACCTTTAAACCTGCTTCTTTGATAATAACGTCCATTCTTTTTGTTCAGGCAAGTCAGGCCACTGCTTGTACCAACCCAAACGTGGCCTGCTGAATCTTCAAACAAGAAATTGATGGTATTGCCAGCGATTTTAAAATCCCCGGGCATATTTGCTCCATATTTATAGATCCGCGGAGCGGCCAGGGATTTGACATCGACAGCACATACAAGGCCCTGATTTGCAGTAAGCAACCATGTATCGCCTGTTGACACCGGGACAATTCTGTCAATTATGATATTTTTAAACTCTTTCCGGTCTCCCGGTACAGACAGAAACTTTTCTCTTTTTTTATCAAAGCGATAAACAAGATTATCGTAGGTTTTCACCCACAAGTAGCCAGCCTTGTCTTCTATAATGGTCCTTATCTTGTTGTTTTTAAGATTAGAGCTATCGCCTGGAAGGGATTTATACGAGGTAAAAACGTGTCCGTCGAATCTGTTGATACCGTCCCAGGTTCCGAACCACATAAAACCTTCCTTGTCTTGTGTAATGCACAATACGCCATCATGGGATAAACCACTTTCGGTAGAGTATTGTGTAAAATTGGCTTTGGGCTGGGCAACGGCAGTGCTTTCGGGAAATAAGAAAGCGACAAAAACAATTAAATAAGCGCTAGCAGCGGTAATTATCTTCCGCATATTTGCTAAAAAGTCTTTTCCATCTATTCTAAAAACAGTCACAATCATCACATTGTACTTTGCAGACAATCACGTTCGACTTACAATATATCGCAATTTATGCAATATGCCGTTCTATCGAGAAAACTAAGCCTGGAAATTTGGGAGCCTAGGGTCTAACATCTTGAGATTCCGTAACCTCGATCCTGGAATTATCTTTCGACTGTATAGACACATTTTTAAACGACCAATTGCTTGCATTCTTGATCGATCCCGCCGTGTTAGCGGTAATATTCAGATTTGTTAATTTAAAACTCCTTAAAGGTTCCTGTTTTAAACCATCGGCAAAAATTGCTTTACGGGCATTTTCTACTTTAATATTTGAAATATAAACGTCTTTAAAATGTGGAATGCCTTTTTCAGGATCAACTGGCTCCAACATCTTTTTCCAGTGCTCGGGGACGGTTTTTATATCGTATCCTTCCGGAAGAGTTGAATAACTGTAACTTGGGTTCCAATTGGGAGTTATTTCCAGAGCCGTACCAACGTTAGACATTTCCAGATTATCGATGTGAATATCCTCTACCGTACCTCCACGATTTGTTGCCGATTTAAACCGGATGCCTACACCAGTACCATTCGCTTTTAAATTCTTAGCAAGGATATGACGCATTCCTCCCGAAGTTTCGCTTCCGAACGTAATTAAGCCGCCGCCCTTTCGGGAAATACAATCGCGAATTACTATATATTCTGCCGGACGATTCACACGAAGTCCATCCCAGTCTCTTCCCGATTTAATGCAAAAATTATCATCATTACAATCGATATCCGAGTTTTGAACTAAAATCCATGACGAGGAGTCGATGTCGACGCCATCTGTACTTGGTCCATGTCCGCCAATATTATTCTGAATTGTGATACCATCGACAGTTACATACTTTGAATACAAAATGTGGACCGTCCAGAAACCCGCCTGCTGAAAGGTTAAACCCTTCACCAGGATGTTCTTCGATTCCGAAACCAATAAAGTCCGGGGGCGTTTAGCATCGTAATCTACGATCCAGCGAAGCTTTTTAGGCTCGTATTCTTTCCTTAAGGCCCAGTAAGCATCCCAAAAAGGCTTGCCCTGTGCATTTACGATACCCTGGCCGCTTACCCCTGCATTTTCCTGCTTAATGATATTAATTAAAGCTGCTGGCCATTTCATTTCTATTCCTGCAACGCGGGTGTCTATTTCAGGATAATCTTTAAGATCCTGGCTTCCTAAAAGTTCAACACCTTTATCGATTTGCAGAAATACATCTTCTTTTATGAAAAGGGAACCGGTTAAATACTGTCCGGGAGCGAAAACAACTTTACCTCCACCTTTTTTTGAGCAAGCATCTATAGCTTTCTGAATGGATTCTGTTGCAAGGGTTTTGCCATCGTTTACAGCGCCGAAATCTCTCACATTAAAGACATGCTTCTTAATTTTCAACTTTCTGATACCCACTTTTGCAGCCCAGGAGGGATCTGCGGCAGATACCTGAATAACGGCAATTGTTTGAATGAAAAGGAATACTAACAATACTCGTTTCGCTACTCGAATCATAATCTGTTTATCTATGTGAAGAATGCTAGAATCAAATTTTTAGGATCAGGCACGAAAAAAAATGAATCAGCTGAAATATTGGTTATTAACAGGTTTCAAGAATAGAAAAAAAAGGGGAATTATGCATCCTGCTCATGCCTTTAATTAAACTATGGTTTGGTAAGAAATCCGTTACGTTTTTCTTATTGGAACCGAGACCTATAAAAGCACGGAGATGAAAAGTTTAAAAGCCAAAAGTTTCATCCGCTAAATAAATAGGCAGACGCACACTTAGGAGGTTTACGATTAAAATGTAAGTTTGTAATCCATATGGCTAAAGCAGAACAACCAATAATTGGCGTTCCTGATGAAATAATCATGAACCAAATTTATTATGTCAGAGGTCAGAAAGTAATGATAGACGCTGATCTGGCGGAATTATATCAGGTAGAAACCAAGCAGCTCAAAAGGCAGGTGAGGCGTAATGAAGATCGCTTTCCTGGAGACTTCATGTTTGAATTAAGTCAGGAAGAATACAGTTCTTTAAGGAGCCAAAATGGCACCTTAAAACAAGGCGCACATGCTAAGTATCTTCCGATGGCATTTACAGAACAGGGTGTAGCCATGCTATCTAGTGTATTAAACAGCGAAAGAGCCATAAAAGTAAACATACAGATCATCCGCATCTTTACCCGGATACGTCAAATGCTGACTGATAATACTGAACTGCGCTTAGAGGTAGAAAAAATAAAAAAGAAGCTGGACAATCAGGATAAGAATATGGAGGTAGTTTTCCAATACCTGGATGAACTGCTAGAGAAAAAAGAAGAACCTCCTCAGCCCCGCAGAGCCATAGGATATAAATTGGGAAAGAAATAGTAAATTAAATAACATCTCCAAACAACAAACGCCCGCTCAACAAGAACCAGGTAATCGTAGGGAGACCCTACAACTAGCGCCAGACCACCTACGACCAATATTTGAGGCCTTGGAAGTATCTGCGGCAGATACTTGAATAATGACAATTGTTTGGATAAAAAGGAAGAATAGTCAACCTTTAAGGTAATTCTAATCGGATAGATGTAAACAAAAAAGCTATCTCAAAACCTCTGAAATTTATCGGATCTGAGATAGCTTTTTCATAAGTAAAATCAGAATCTTAATCCGTCAATATATTTTCCTTCGGCATGATAAACTGCTTATTCTCCTCGGATCCTTTTGGCAATCCAAAATAAAACAGCAGAGTTCTCTTTTTACTTCCGCTTAAATGGTTCAACTCACCTAAAGGACCAAGATTTCGTGCATTCGGACTAACACCCAAAGCCAGTTTTGTACCCATAGGTGGGATTGCATCAAGGAAAGAAACGTTGCCTACCGGAAGGGCCGGATATGAAGTTGGTCCGGTTAAGCCGTAAAAGTCGAATAGGCGCACAAAAAGATGGTTATCTGGCGATGCTACAGTAAACTTACCCTGAACGGTGTTAAATTCCATCCACACAATTTCAGAGAAGTAGCCTTTAAATTCAGGATATATCCAGGGCGCACTTCCCGTTTGTGTATTATTATACCTGTTCTCCCAGGTGTTAAGGGTTACGCCATGCAGGCGGTTCTTCCATACGCGGCTCGGACCTTTTCCTAACCACTTCGCACCCAAAACATAGTTCTCAGGATAATCAAAACTCACGCCTGCAAATTGATAATCACCATTCAACGTATATTCATAAGTCATTTCCAACCAACCGTTCGGATTCATCTTCCATCTGACATATTTCATATCGCCGGAATAAGATGCTTCAACTACATGACTATCTCCTTCTTTAAAATGTTTTAATCCTGCAAAGGTCGCGTTTCCGCTCACTAATATTGGGCCATTGTTGAAGGATAATGAAGCGCTGTAATCATTTACCAGGCGACTTATCTTTCCTGTATTTTTATTGAAAGTCACAGAAATACCCGAAGCTTTTAAGGTTAACAGGCTATCCTGTTCCGCGACAGTTACAGCAGCTGTGGCTGTGCTTGGAGGTAAAGTACCTTCGATTAGTTGCGTGTTGGTTTTAGCCTTCCAAACCCATCTGTAAATTTCATTGTTGTGTGGGTCATACGCTGATAGGGTTAAAGCATCATAATTCCTCCAGTCTG
>CBFGOI010000148.1:0-9058 GCA_965650335.1 uncultured Pedobacter sp.
GATCGCTACGATCACCATTAATTCCAACGATTGCGTTTTCATGAATATGACCATTGAAAATTCATGGGGACGTAAAAACGACGGGCCACAGGCGCTGGCTGTAAAAGTAACCGGCGACAGGGTGATATTTAAAAGCTGCAAAATGGTGAGCGGACAGGACACCCTGATGGCGCATGGCAATGGTAAAAGACAATATTACAGCAACTGTTATATCGATGGCAATACTGATTATATATATGGTTCTGCCATAGCTGTTTTCGACTCTTGTGTGCTTTATAACAGGGATCGGTTAGATGGTTCAACCAGTAGTGTATTTACTGCTGCCAGTACACCTGCTGGTCAAACGTATGGATATGTGTTCCGGGATTGTCTGCTACCCAATAACAATGGGCAAACCACTTATACCTTAGGCCGTCCTTGGGGAAATGCGGCGCCACCACATACCTCAGAAACCAAAGTGGTCTTTCTGAATTGCAGAATGGGTACAACTGTGAAGCCTGAGCGTTGGCAGGTATGGACTTCCGAAACAAATACTTCTTTAATTACCTACGCAGAATATAAAACAAGATATTTCAGTGGTGCCCTGGTTGATTTAAGTAAAAGGGTGAGCTGGTCAAAAGAGTTTACTGATGAGCAGGCGGCCCCTTATTTCGTAAACAGCAATATATTTGGAACCTGGGACCCTTGTTCTGTGTTACCGGAAACTTGCGCGCCTTTTTCTGCGCCTATCAGCCTGAGCAATTTCAGGGTGAACCGTTCATCTTCGCAATCAAATATTCTATTCAATGTCTGCTGGCCAATAAATGGTGTAACCTTCGAGCTGCACAGAAGCACCGACAGCGTAAGCTTTTCAAAGGTCAAGGAGTTGGTTACTTTAACCGATACCACTGCAGCATATATGTTCACTGATGTTTTGCCGCCATCTGGTATTAGCTATTTTTATAAAATAGTAGCTAGTAAAGGTGGCTATGAAACGTTTACAACGGATACAGTAATAAAGGTTGATCGTTCTGTTCCGCTCAACGGTGATTTCCGTTCTGCAGGTTCCGGCTTCTGGACCAACGCATCCAGCGGTAATGGTTCCAATCCCGCTTCTATATGGGAAAAATATGTTGCTGCTTCTAACAGTTGGGTGCTGCAACCTGCAGGGGTTCAGCCATCTAATGCCAATGTTACGGTCCGCTCTGGACATATAGTAAAGATGGACGGCTTAAAGAGTGTGAACAACCTAACAATTGAGGAGGGTGCTGTCCTGAACGGCAATGGCGGATATGGCGCAACGCCGGGTGCACAAACCTTACGCATAGGTGTTGGACAAGCAGCCAGTGTTACCTTTCAAAACGATGGAATTTTTGGGGGCGATACTAACCCGCAGGATTTAATTATTCTTGAATTTAATCCGGCATGTGCCTCTGTACTGTGGACCGGTTCGGGCGTTTCAAAAATCACCAGACTGCGTCCCTTACCTGCCAATACCAATGCATTGAGTGTAGTATTCGATCAGGATGTAAGCTTGTCTTATAATCTTTCGGGCTTTACGGCCTACTACAATACTGCCACTAATGCAACGGGTGAAAATGTAACCTACACGATTAATAAAGGAAAAACTATAAAACTTACGAATCCCAGCGCTTCATTTAGCCCAACCGGAAGCACTACCACCAACCCCGGTGGCCGCTATACCTACAATATAGAAGGAACCCTTGATATGAGTGTGACTACATCCACTTCTAATCTTGTGCCTTATTCTAACAATGCTTCTTCGATTGTTTCGCTGAATATAGGTTCGGAAGGAGTATTAAAATTGGGCAAAGGTTTTAACACGGTAAACAGTTCGCCATCCACAACAGGTAATAATGGTAAGCTGGTTATGACCATTGCCGATGGTGGTTTGGTAGATGCTACAAAAACAACCAACCTTAATTTCGGAAATAATTATTTCATCACTTCCGGAACCGGGGCTTTGAAACGTTCTGTAGGTAGTACTTCAGTAAGTTTCCCTATCGGAACTTCTGTAACCAGCTACAATCCCGTAACGTTAACCAATACAGGTACGGCCGATAATTTCTCTTTAAGCCTTAAAAATACATTTGATTATCAGGTTGCAGATAGTAGTAAAGTCGTGAATAAGCAATGGGATATCATTGAAGATGTTTCTGGTGGAAGCAATCTTACTGCAAAGTTCGGATGGGTTGTTGCTGACCAGGCTAGTGGATTTGATCCGGCACAACCTACGGCGGTAATGCAGTATAAGGAAAGTACCTGGTCGAACACTCCTGCAGCTATTGCCGGAAATGGAACTGTAACTGATCCGTATACCGTTTCTGCTTCAGGAATTAATTCGTTGTCTGCGTTTGGTGTAACCAATTACACTAAAGCGACAGCAACGATCAAACTAGATGCATACAACTACAGCTATGATGGCAATCCACATGCGGTGTCAGGCTTTGCTTATGGTACCGGGGGAGAAGAGGATAAGTTAAGTCCGGCTTTAAGCTTTGTTTATAAGGATACGGTTGGTAATATTTTAAACAGTGCTCCTGCAAAAGCAGGCACTTATGTGGTCGGGGCTACGTATGCGGGTAATGCATATTACAAGCCTGCCTCAGACACGGCATTAATTACTATTACTCCAAAAGCATTAACTATTACAGCGAGTAACCAGGTGAAGGAATGCGGTACGGCGCTTAATCTGGGCACAACAGCTTTTACAGTAAGTGGTTTGCTTGCCGCAGATACTGTGCATAGTGTTTTGCTGACAAGTGAAGGCGCGGCTGAAAGCGGGAGTAAAGGAACTTACGCTATTGTTGCTGCCAACGCACAGGGTTCTGGACTTTCAAATTACCTTATCAGTTATTTAAATGGTAGCTTAGAAGTAAGCGATGTAAACGCACCGGTAATCACCTCTCGTCCTGAAGTGCCTGCCCTGTGTTATAGTAACAGCGGAACTTACACCATACCAGCACTAAGTGCAACTGATGGTTGCGGAAGTGTAAACGTTAGTTATTCCATTAGCGGTTCTACTAACAGAAGCGGAAATGGCGCCAATGCCAGCGGTAGCTTTAATATTGGTACAAGCACCATTCATTGGGTGGTAGATGATGGCAATGGTAACCAGGCAACGACTGAGACAAGTGTCATAATTAACAACCCTCTGTCTGTGAGCATTCCTGACGTTTACGCGATGGATTCTAACATGGATGAGAAGAATACCCTATATTTAGGTTATGGTCCTTCTTCATTATCCATTAATGCTTTGCCATATGGAGGAACCGGACCTTATACCTTTTTGTGGAATAATGTGGAAGGAGCTTCGTCTCTTTCAGTAAATTCAGCAGGAGTGTATACTGTCAAAGTTGTTGATGCCCTGGGCTGCTCTACTACAGCTTCTATTACAATTAAGGTAGAAGATGTACGCTGCGGCAATAACAATGATAAAGTAAAAATTTGTCACAATGGTAATGAAATCTGTATTTCCAGGGATGCTGTAGAGGATCATCTAAATCATGGTGATCGTTTGGGATCTTGTAATACCGGGCTCGTATCAAATTCAAAAGACGTTGAAGCAGGAAGTGTCATGATTTCAAATTTAAGAGAGGTTGAAACAGCAAATTCCAATTGGCTTAGCGTTTATCCTAATCCAGTTGAACTAGTACTTCAAGTTTCTGTAAGCAGGCTGCAACCCGGTGCTACCTTGTATTTTTATAATGTTTCCGGATCACTGCTGAAGTCCTTGCTATTGAGTAAATCTACAGAGAGTATATCAATGCAGGGTTTTACTCCAGGTTTATACTTTTTAGTTGTTAGAAATGGTAATGAAGTAACTACCAAAAAAATCCTAAAGCAATAGTTTTATACAGGGTAATAACCTAGGAAGGGATTTCCATCCCTTCCTAGGTTATTATAATATTAAAAAAAAGAAATTTATAGGTAGAAGTTCACCTATCAACAAATTAGATTTAATATAAGAATCCCAGGTTAGCCTGGGATTTTTTTTTTTTCTAATAGAATGGAACCTCTTAATTTGCTTTATTCTTAATTTCTTTACTTCCTATCTGGCTTCTGAAGTAGAGTGTTTTTGTTTGCGATTGGAATATCAAAGACATGAATTACATTAACTCTTTATAACAGAGAATTTCTGATCTGCTATCCTGATCTTGGAATCTGCTTAGTGAAAGCTATTATTGATGCATCTTTATTGCTCTCTGAAAAGGTTGTAGCATTCATTGCTCAATCGTCTTAATAGGTTCTTCGATCGCAGGTGAATTATTAGTCTTTTTTTAAGATGATTGCCAAATCATATTCAAAAAGCACAAGTTCAAAATCAGAGAATGAATATAATAATTTTAACCTATTTTTGATAGATATAGTTTTGATAGCTATATATAAATAACCAAGAGTTCCTGTTAAAACCAAATGTATTTATTAAAATATCTCTTTAAGTTGGCAACCTAAAGGGATTTTAATTTCCTTTCTATGGTGGGTAAAGAAAAAGGTAGTGTTCTAAGTTTTGCGATTTTCATATCCCTGTTCACTTTTAACGCCATGGCCCAGTTAAAATGTAGGATTGAATATTTCTCTACCGAAAACGGCTTATCTCACGATGTTGTCACAAAAATATTAAAAGATCGAGAAGGCTTTATGTGGTTTGCGACGTGGAATGGGATAAATCGATTCGATGGGTATAGTTTTGTATCATATAAATCCTCTCCAGGGGATAACTTTGAACTGAGAAGTAACAGGATAGAGGATATTGTTGAGGGTGATTCCAATGATTTATGGTTGCGTGGTTCAGACAAGCAGATTTATAGATTTGATAAAACAACTGAACAGTTTCTGGGTGTTTCAAGGATTATAAATAACGATGCTCTCAAACATATTTCTTTTCAAAAGATCTATGCCGCCAGTGATGGTTCTGTTTGGCTAACCTCAGTCAACGAAGGTGTTTTTAATATTCTATCGACTGGATCCGGTTCAAAACTTAAATACACCAGATTTAAGAAAAATCAAAAAAACGGTTATCAGATCCCTTCAAATAGTGTAAATTTTCTTCACGAAGATCGGGATCAAAAGGTGTGGATTGGTACTGTAGATGGTCTTGGCTGCCTGGTTAAATCCGCAACAAAAGGATATAGAAATATTAATCTGAATAAAGATATTGTAAGAGGAGCAAGTTTTACAACCTTCAAAGAAGACAGGGATCACCTTTATTTCGGAACAGACAATGGTGATCTTATTGTTTACAATAAAGTTTCTAAAAAATTCCGGTCCTTGAAGCTTACAGGCGGGCTGCCGATAAACGCATTGTGTTTGTCTAAAAAAACGTCCGTAGTTTTTGCTTCGACATCCTCAGGTGAGCTTTTTAAGTTAAATCTAAAAGATAATACAGTCGCCAAAAAAATATTTTCTACAGGGCCAATTTATTCGATTTTTGAAGATAAACAAGGATTCTTGTGGATAGAACCATCGAAACAAGGAGTTATTAGATACAATCCGACTAATCAAAGCTACCAACATTTTTCACAAGCAACAGATAAGAACTTTAACTCGCCGGCAAACTATTACAAAGTGTATGAGGATAGGAATGGTCTGGTTTGGGTGAACATGAAGCAGGGAGGTTTCGGGTATTATAATCCTGGAAGCAATAGGGTGGACTATTTTTATAATGAACCCAATACTCCCACACGAAGGTTTTCTAATATGGTGGTTAGCCAGTATTATGATAAAGCCGGTGTGCTTTGGCTGATTACAGAGGATAGGGGAATTACCAAGGTGATTTTTCAAGACAATCACTTTAAACAAACTTTAGTAGCCGCAACAGCAGGATTTAAATCAGAAAATGAAATTAGAGGCATTTTGCAGGATAGAAAAAACAGACTGTGGTTAGGAGCTAAGAGTGGTAAATTGTACCTCTATCAAAATCAAAAAAAGATATCGGCGCTGTTCGTCAATGAACCAGAAGGGGGACTTGGCATGGTTTATTCAATGCTGCAGGATCGGCGTGGAAACATTTGGCTCGGAACCAAAGGAAACGGTTTATTCGTAGCTTCTCCATTGAATAAAGCGGAAACTAAATATCGGCTTCAACATTTTCTAGCGAATCAGGCCGATGGCCTTAACGGCAGCCAAATTTACTCATTATTAGAAGATCTTAAAGGCAGGATATGGATAGGAACTTTTGATGAGGGATTAAATGTTGCCGTCACCGAGAATAATACAATAAGGCTATCTCATGCCGGTAGTGTTTTCAAAAACTACCCCAAAGAGTTATTTAATAAAATCCGTCACCTCGCATTAGATAAGTCGGGCAATGTATGGATTGGTACTACAAATGGATTACTAGTATTTGATGCTGCCCGTGCCGGCCGTTATAAGACTTATAATAAGGAGCCTTATGATAATACCAGTCTCGGTGATAACGATGTGCAATTTATCTTTCGCGATTCGAAGGACAGAATGTGGCTGAGCACTTCAGGAGGTGGATTTAATCTTGCTGTCGGCGAGCAGCCACTATATTCATTAAAGTTCAAGAGCTACACAACTAAGGATGGCTTGCCCAACGACTACATATTAAGCTCTACTGAAGATAGTCAAGGATATTTATGGATAGCCACACAAAATGGCCTCAGTCGATTTAACACTAGTACAAATAAATTTAGAAATTTTGATTCCTACAATGGCCTGCCAAAAGTGAGTTTTTCTGAAGCTTCATGTGTGAGGTCTTCAAGTAGTCTTGTTTTTGGAACATCTAAGGGTTATATTTCTTTCAATCCTACACAGGTTAACGGTCAAAAGGATTTTTCGAATCTAGTGTTTACTAATTTACAACTTAACAATAAGGATGTCGTTCCTGATCCGAGTAATGAAATAAAATACAATAATATTAATTATGTCTCAAAACTCACCCTCAATCATAATCAAAATATTTTCAGTATTGATTATGCTACTTTGGATTATAAATCAAATACAACACAAGAATACACGTATCGTTTAAAGGGTTTTGATAAAGGATGGAAGAATAACAAAGGATCTAGAAGAATCACGTACACAAACCTACCTCCGGGCGATTACGTACTTGATGTAAAAAGTGCAAACAACGATTTGTACTCCAATATCCCTGCCAAACGCCTAAGTATTACTATTTCCCCCCCAGCATGGCGCACATGGTGGGCATATCTGCTTTATACAGTTATTTTCGGAGCTTTAATTGAAGTTGTTAGAAGAACTGCCGTAACGATGTTGCGTTTGCGTAATAAGATCACTGTTGAGCAAAAGCTCGCAGCTCTGAAAATTAATTTTTTTACGAATATTTCTCATGAGTTACGCACTCCTTTAACACTTATATTGAACCCGATTGAAGAGATTTCCAAGAATGAAAATCTATCAGTAAAGGGTACTTCTTATATTGATATTGTCCGAAAAAACGCTAACCGAATGGTGAGGTTCGTCAATCAATTACTCGATTTGCGTAAGTTGGAAAGTGGTAAGGCTACCCTTCAGGTTTCTAGGGTGGAGATTATCTCCTTCGTACAAGAAATTTGTGGGTATTTTACTGAAACTGCCCGGCAAAAGCAAATTAGGTTAGAAGTTGAATCGTCTCAAAAAGAATTGTTTGCATGGATTGACGCTGAAAAAATCGATATCGTTCTTTATAATCTTTTAGCGAATGCATTCAAATTTACTCCTGAGGGGAAGAAGATAAAAGTAACGGTCGATTATATAAGCCCGGAACTGGGTTTTTTTGTCATTCAGGTTAACGATCAGGGCCATGGAGTAGAAGAACATAAGTTGCAGGATATATTTGAACTTTATTATGAAGGAGATAAACCAGAAGGGAAGAACTTCAAAGGTACAGGAATAGGATTGGCATTATCTAAGGAATTAATAAAATTACATCATGGTAAGATTTCTGCTTTTAATAATACTGATAAGGGACTAACTATCAGTGTTCAACTTCACCTTGATAGATTGCATTTTAATCTGGATAAAGTGAGTTTCATTGATCAACCCGAAAATCTTCATGCCTTTGAATCACCTGATGAGAAAGTGGCCACGGAACTAAGTACTTTTCAAGAAGGAAAGGATCAGGCACCCCTGGTTCTGCTTGTTGAGGATAATACCGATTTACGGATTTTTCTAAGTCAGCAGTTAAGCGAGTTCTATCGGGTGGAGGTTGCCGGTGATGGTGAAGAAGGACTTGAAAAAGCGCTTAAATTGATTCCTGATTTAATTCTGAGCGATGTTATGATGCCTAAAATGGATGGCATTCAGATGCTTGGTAAATTAAAAAATGATTTAGCAACAAGTCATATCCCAATCATATTATTAACAGCCAAATCTTCCGTGGAAAGCCACATTGAAGGACTTAAATATGGTGCTGATTACTACCTAACAAAACCCTTTGACAATGAGCTTTTATTAACTTCCATTGAAGCTCTTATAAGACATCGAAAGAAGGTTTTCGAAGCTCTATTAGACAATAAGAAAAGAATTAAGCTAAGTCCTGAAGAAATTGTGATCACCCCAAGGGATGAAACATTCCTCAAACAGGTGATACAGATAGTAGAGAATGGGATGATCGATCCCGACTTTAATATTGATGCAGTATCCGAAACGATCAATATGGGGCGTACTACTTTTTATAGAAAGTTTAAAAGTCTTACTGGTTTGGTTCCTGTTGAGTTTGTCAGGGATATGCGTTTGCAACGAGGCAAACAGCTTCTTGATGCCGGAGAAACAAATATATCGATAGTAGCTTATTCGGTCGGATTCAATAACGCCAAATACTTCAGTACCTGCTTTAAAGAAAAGTATCATATATCACCTTCCACATATTTGAATTCAAAAGAATCTGCCCTGTAAAATCTTCGTTTAAAGCGATTTCGTATCCATCAGCAAAGCAATGTCAGCCTTTGAATATATTGACCTCTGAGGAAACGATATTCGACCCGGTGATGGTATGAACGGAAACTGAACCAATTTGCTTAAAATTTAGACCTCATTTTTTCTTCTCGTCACTAAGTTTGTATACAAATCTTCGAATTGAGTTGAATAGAAT
>CBFGOI010000149.1:0-9000 GCA_965650335.1 uncultured Pedobacter sp.
TTACAGGAAAATTAATCGGCAGAGACCCAAGTACAGATTTAGCGCTTATTAAGGTTCCGGGCAATAATTTACCGGTGGTGACTTTGGGCAACTCAGACCAGGTGCAGGTTGGAGAATGGGTACTAGCAGTCGGATATCCCCTATCTCTTAACTCAACCGTTACCGCTGGTATTATTAGTGCAAAAGGACGAAGTATTGGAATACTGGATCAGCCAAGACCGGGAAATCCGGAAGGAAGCCAGGAGACTAGTTCGGCCATTGAATCTTTTATTCAAACTGATGCTGCTATTAATCCCGGAAATAGCGGAGGCGCGCTGGTTAACACCAACGGACAACTGATTGGAATAAATGCCGCTATCGCGTCACAGACCGGTAGTTATGCGGGATACGGCTTTGCTATCCCGATAAATCTTGCCGGCAAAATAATTAACGATCTTCGTAGTTTCGGCGAGGTAAGGCGCGGGTATCTTGGCGTCAGCTTTCCTGCCCCGGCAACTGAAGATGAATTGCTGCGAAAGCAGGGAATTAACCCAGGTTCTATACAGGGCGTTTATATTACAGGTGTACAGAGCGGCAGTGCGGCCGCTGCCGCGGGATTAAAAGAGGGGGATATTATTCAAAGCATCGACGGCACAAAAGTAAGTTCATCCGCAGAATTCTCAGAGCGTATTGCGAGACATCGCCCGGGCGATAAAATTAACCTAAGCTTTTTAAGAAACGGAAGAACATCCAACACAAACGTCACTTTAAAGAATCAAGAAGCTGCAGAAGCTATTGCAAAAAGCAGCAGTGGCTCCAACTTACGAAGTCGCCTTGGAGCTAATTTTGCGCCACTACCTAATTCTGCCAAACAATATTACAGTTTGAAATCGGGTTTAGTGGTGACTTCTGTTGATCAAAACAGCTTTTTTGAACGTTATGGACTAACAAGAAACACCATCATTACTCAAGTAAACGGGCGGCCGGTAAACAGCCTTAACGAATTGGATGCTGCTCTGGCTGCTTCCAGAAATGGAATTGCCCGAATTGAAGGCATCACTCCCGACGGGATGCGCTTCTTACTTAATTTCCCTTTAGGAGCTTAGGTCGCGAACCAAAGCAGACAAGGTTAAAAACGACTTGTTTGCTTCGATTCGTTGGTAAGAAAATATTCGAGGGAAATAGTTAGAGTTGAAACTCAGTTATTGCTTAGCTGTTTCCTTCGCCTTTTTTTTGAAATATCCTCGAAAGAGAAAATTACTTTGAAGAGCTTTCAAATCTTCATCCAGTTTCTGACTACTGCCTTCCAGATTTTGCATGATCCGTTTCAGCTGCTCTGCGGTTTGTTCGTCGTTTAATAACAAACCAGCAGCGTTATCTGTCTGGTTTAGTTTTCCGGATGCATTATTAAGATTTTCCGTTAAGGCCGAGGCCGATTTCGCTGCCCGCTGAAATTCGTTTACTGAACTTTGCAGTCTGGCAAATATCACTGTATCAGTGAGTATTTTATTCGTTAAACCATTCTTTGTGTTAAGGGTCCGACTAAACTCATTAAGCTCTGCAGCCATTCTATTGGCAGCAACCGTAGTATTTTGAAGGTTTAATACGATAGCTCTAAAATCCCTGGCCATTTCTTCATCAGTCAGTAAAGCACCTGCAGTACCTTTGCCGGCAACCAGGTTTCCAGATAAGGTTTTAAAATCGGTGGTTATATCAACCAGATTCCGATTGTTAACCTGCAATGTTTTCATTATTTCATCGGTAGACAAAGTCTTGTTAACTCGTATTCTATCATCGTCTTCTATGAAAGGAAACTTCGGACTCCCTCCGTCAATTACAATAATCTTATTCCCGATCAGGCCGTCAGAACTAATACTGGCTGAAGCATCTTTGTGAATATATTTCTGTGCCTCTTCCTCAATATTCATAAATACCTGCACTTGTGAAGTCCCAAAAAATTGAATCTTCTTTATAGTTCCGATCTTAACACCCGAAAACCATACGTTATCTCCAGCCTTCAAACCTTGTATATCATCGAAAACAACGTTTACCGAAAAGCTTTTCATAAACGCTTTCTTCTGACTTCCGAGGGTAAAAATTCCCAGAACGAAAATCACAAGACCAATAAATATGAATATCCCTACCGTTATTTTGCGACGGTTGTCTGTACCTTGCATAATTTATTCTATAAAATTATAATCATAAAACGGTTTAACCCGATCATCTGTGGTATTAAATACCTCCTCAAAAGTGCCTTGTCTCTCAAACCTCCCATCCAACAACATTGCCATTCTGTTACCCACCTCTTTAGCGCAGGTAAGGTCGTGAGTAATAACGATGGAGCTGGTGTGGAATCTTTCCTGAACTTCATTTATTAAATTATTAATATCCTGACAAGTAATTGGGTCCAACCCGGCTGTAGGTTCATCATACAGCATAATTTCTGGTTGAAGGATAAGTGTTCGTGCAATGCCCACTCTTTTCCTCTGTCCACCCGAAAGCTCCGAAGGCATTTGATTGATCGTTTGCAGTAAACCGACAGCATCTAAAACCTCTTCTACTTCTTGGTCGATTTCTTTTTTACCCAGATTTCGCCGGTTTCTCACCAGTGGAAACTCTAAATTTTCGCGAACCGTCATACTATCATATAGCGCACTACTTTGGAAAGAGAACCCAACTTTTAAACGTAAAGCAAGTAAGTCTTTATAACTAATCTGATCTACTTTTTGACCAAGAACCATTACATCTCCACTATCAGGTTTCAACAAACCCACAATTATTTTAATTAATACTGATTTTCCACTGCCAGACTTACCCAAAACCACCAAATTCTCTCCTTTGAAAAGATTAAGATCAACATCTTTTAACACGTCAAGTGTGCCAAAAGATTTGTTCAATCCTTTAATTTCAATAACCCGCTCTTGAGATTTATTTTGTTCCATATTAACCAGGTCTGAAGAAAGCGAAAAACTGTACAGATATGACTTCCTCAAGGAAAACGAGGAACATACCAATTACTACAGCCGAGTTAGCTGCTTTACCAACCCCTTCTGTTCCTTTTGATGAGTTATATCCTTGATAACAGCCCACCATCCCGATGGTGAATCCAAAAATCACCGCCTTAATTGTTGATGCCGTTATATCCAAAAAGGTAATAGACTCTAAGGAAGATTGAAAAAATGCCTTGGCACTGGTACCCTCATTCAAAGATACATTCAATAAAGCCCCCAACATACCCACCATTGCTGTATAAAAAGTCAGGATAGGAATAGTTATAGTTGTGGCCATCACTCTGGTAGACACAAGAAACTTGAATGGATTGGTTGCCGATACTTCCATCGCATCAATTTGTTCGCTTACACGCATGGAGCCCAATTCGGCGCCGATACTAGAACCGACCTTTCCGGCTGCAATTAAGGCCGTTAACAACGGCGCCAAGGTTCTGAGTATAGCGATAGCCACTAAAGATGGTAGCCAGGAAGTGGCTCCAAACTCTGCAAGAGACGGCCTTGACTGTTTAGTAAAAACAAGTCCTGTTATTAAACCTGTAGTCGAAATCAGCAATAAAGAGCGATATCCTATATTAAAACACTGATCAACCAGCTCTTTAAATTCATATGGTGGAAAAAATGCTTCTTTAAAAAATCTAAGCACAAATTCACTAACATCATACAGGCTTAAAAACATCCGGCTTAGTTTACCGGGTTTCTTAAGCTTAACAGGGGCGGTTGTCGGTACTTCACCTTTTTCTTTCATTAATGGCGTATTGCTAATAAATAACCCATGAAGTATCAACCATTATAAGGCGTAAATGTTAGTTGGAAATAACAATCTATTGCTTTACTATTCCTTATAACATTCAGCAAATATTTATTTCATATCCCCGAAATCGTAATTCCTTTTATCTTTGTTTCATGCCTTACAAAGAACGCGACATAAATAAACGTTACTATACCATGGGTGAAGTAACCGAAATGTTTAGTGTTAATGCTTCTCAGATTCGTTTCTATGAGAAGGAGTTCGAGATACTTCAACCTAAGAAGAATAAAAAAGGCAACAGACTTTTCACACCTGAAGATGTCGAAAACCTCAAAATAATCTTCCATCTTGTTAAGGATAAAGGATTTACACTTCAGGGAGCGAGAGAATATTTAAAGAACAATAAATCCGAAGTTAAAGAAAATCAAAAAGTCATCGATTCCCTTGAACGACTAAAGCAATTTCTTTTACAGGTAAAAGAACAACTTTAAGTCTTTCTGCTTGTTAAGATTTAGAATATGCTTAAAGTTCTTTTTGTTGTTAATCCGCGTGCAGGAAATCGCGAAGGTGGCCGGTTAGAACTTGCAATCTCTGAAGAATCCAGAAATCAGGGGTTTGAATACCTTATTTATCGTTTACAAAGCAGTAGCGAAGAAAAAAACATCAGGAAAGAGATCACAGAATATAATCCGGACATAATTGGAGTTGCCGGAGGCGATGGAACGGTGAGTTTGCTTGCCAAAGTGCTTAATGGCAAGGAAACTCCTTTATTAATCATCCCCTTAGGTTCTGCTAACGGAATGGCCAAAGAACTGGCTATTGGCAATCGCTTAGACGCAGCTTTACAACTGATCACCAGCGGAGTCGAAAAAAAAATCGACCTACTAAAAATTAACGGAAATATCTGTATTCACCTAGGAGATGTCGGCTTCAACGCAAGCATCGTCAAACGGTTTGACAAGGATCCTAAAAGAGGATTATGGACTTATGCAAGGCATCTCTATAAGGAATTGTTTCTGATTGATGTTTATAAATTCAATATCAATATCGACGGCGAGCAAATTAAACGAAAAGCCGTTTCAGTAACATTTGCCAATGCGTCAAAATATGGTACCGGCGCCGTAATCAATCCCTTAGGCCAGGTAGACGATGGCAAATTCGAATTAGTAATTATTAAACCGTTTCCTAAAATACATCTGCTATCCATTACCTGGAAAATGTTTATTGGCCGACTTCAAACCTCCGAATTTGTAGAAGTATTTAGTTGTAAAAAAGCCTTTATTCAAACATCGAAACGAACCACTTTGCAGATCGATGGCGAAGTAATAGGTAAGACTAAAGAGATTGATATAGAGGTGCTTCCGCTTGCTGTTAAAGTTCTCGTACCCAACACAGAAGACTAAAACATACTGTAGCTTAAGTATTACCTTATTAGACAAAATACATTGATTTCACAGCTACTCAATTTCTCTTTAATTTAAAAATGTGAAAAGTAATTAAGGCATAGAATAAATCAATTTTTAAGAAACTGTTTCCATCTTTTCAGGTTAAATTATAATAAGCTACAACAGAAAATCATCCATATGAGATAAAGTTCTACCAAAAATTGAATATGTATGGGATTAATCAACAACACTGCACTTGTTCAAGGGGCTTCCGACGGTATTGACTTTCATTTAACCAAAATATTTGCAGGTGACAGATACAATTCTGCTTTGGCAGCAAAAGCAGAAGACGATTTATATCATTTACCAGATAAAATTCCCTCCGAATTTGAAAACAAACTAAAAGTTATACCTAGAAAACCTGTCATAGACCTGGTCTAAAACGGCAGGTACGTAAATAGAAGCATATAAGATCTTACACTTAAATTTTTTAAAAATGGCTAAAACGAAAACAGGGTATGTTCCTCCAAAAGGGAAACCTTCTGGCAGCGGACGGGAAACACATGGCTTAAAAAATGCCTTAGCGGTTAATGATTTGGAAAAAGACAATGAATTAGCAGAAAAATATACTGATAGAGAAGATGAGCCTTCTGCAAATGTGAGTCTAAGGCACGTAAACCGAAATGTCAATAAAGGTTACGATAATAATAACACTTTTAAAGCTTAAACTATGGAGGTTATTTCAAAAGATGAATTTAAGGAACTTGCTAACTATCATGCTGATGGTTGTGTAAGCATTTATATCCCCACCCACTCTTCCGGAATGGAAGTAAATGAAAAATACGACACGCTCGTTTTTAAAAACAATGTACAGAAAGCGAAGGTCCAATTACTTGGAAAGGGTTTCGATACAAAAAAAGTCGATTCCATTCTTGCCCCTGCGTTAGATCTGATCAGAAATGAAGAATTCTGGAATAAACAATCCCAGGGACTCGCGGTATTTCTGGCAACCGGATTTTTTAAGATGTATCAGTTATCCTTGCCTGTTAAAGAAGAAATACTAGTGAACAGTTCATTTCTTCTTACCCCGATTCTTCCCGTAATGGAAAGAAGACATCGCTTTTATTTGCTTGTTTTAAGTAAGCATGCTTGTAAATTTTACGAAGGCGATCAGTTTGAAATGAAAAAACTTCAAATTGATGAACTGCCTACCGGGATTGATGATGTTGTTCCATTTGAATTAAAGGAATCCAGACAAATACACCGAAGAGCAGGCGCCGCCGCCGGCGCCGCGGCTACTGTAGGCGCTAGTTTCCACGGACATGGATCGGGCCTGTCTGATGAAGACGAATATTTATTACAGTACTTGAAAGAAGTTGATCAAACTTTATGGACCGAAGTATTGCATAATCAGCATGTGCCCCTTGTATTGGCCTCTGTCGACTATGAAATAGCTTATTACAAACAAATTTCAAACTATAAACATATTGCCGAAGTAAATCTTACCGGTAACTTTGAACATGAAGACAGGCAAAGCTTGTATCAGAAAGTGAAAGATAAACTTGCTCCGTATTTTAGAGAGTACAGCAACGAAGCTCTAAAAAATTACTACAATAACTCGGCAAAGGAATTAACAACTTCAATTCCTGAAGAGGTTATTCCAGCAGCTTATTTTGCCCAGGTTTCCGATCTTTTTGTTCAGAAAGATCAGCGTATCTGGGGACATTTCGATGAAAGCAATAATAAGATCACCATCCATGAAAACAAACAAAATGATGATGAGTGCCTGATTAATAAAGCAATCGTCAAAACACTTATGAATGGTGGAGAAGTTCACATGCTAGAGAAAGAGAAAATGCCGGCAGATAGTCCAGTGGCTGCCTTCATGCGATATTCCCTATAATAATAACTTTACAACGTTTGTTATTTTGGATAGTTGAGAATAATCTATCATTCAAAATAACAAACGCTGTTATAAGAATTCCCTGAATTTTATTTGTATTCCAAAGGTAGATTTTTGAAATGATCAACTAAACCCTTTCGCAAATAGTTCGGAAACACTAGAGTAATCATCATTTACCTTTTTGCTTTTGCGAGTAAGTTTCCAAACAATCGCAAACGCCGCAGCTGCACCTATTATAGCAACAGTAACAAGTAACTCGGGATTATTCACATGTTTTGGTATGTACTGAACGCCGTTTTTATTTGCTCTTGCGGGTTCTTTAACATACCTGCCATAAATCGGAACAGCTTCCTTTTCGAAATTTTCTACCAGATTAGTTAATGCTGACATTAATTCTTCTCCATACATAGGATAACCATGTCCGGTTGCTGCCGCCAGAGGTTTAAGGTCCAGAAGTTTTTGCACTGATTCTTTAGCGGCAACCCAGTCTATGGTAAAATATTTAGGCGGGCCAGACAGAACGTGCTTTTGGGTTATTACCGAAAAAGCAGACTCCTGTTTGGTAGTTACAAAAGCATCAGCTGCAATCAATGTACGATCAGTTTCCCTGAAAAGTGAGATCTGTCCCGGAGAATGTCCCGGAGTTTGAATAAACTGCCAGTCCGGTAATCCAGGCACCTCTCCGCTTGCGTTTAAACGATGCACCCGGGTTCCGAGATTCTTAGGGCTTTTCGGAAAGGCCCAGGACATCAGGCTCATTAAACCACCACCCACCATCGGATCTGGCGGAGGATAAGACGAAACGCCTTTTAAATAGGGAAGCTCTAGATAATGTGCATAAACCGGTGCCTTCCAGATCTCTAACAGCTCCTCTAATCCGCCTACATGATCGAAATGTCCATGCGTTAAAATGATTGCGCTGGGCTGGGTATCTTCACCAAAGATATCTTCGGCCATTCGCTTTATTTTGTCCGCCGAACCCTTTAAGCCTGCATCTACCAATACCCAATTATTTCCTTCGTTGTCGCCGGCAGCAATTATATAGACATTAACAAAGTGTATTTTCATCCCCCATACTCCTGGAGCAACTTTATAATACTCCAGACCGGAGCTCTTTATAGGAATATATTCTGCATTTTTCAAAATCTCCATAGGTTGTAATGTTAGTTTTTATCTAAACATTGAACAACAAGCCATGGCATAGGTTTAAAATACTTTAAATAAGCAGATCAAGAGCTTATCAAACTACCAAGGAAACGGGCTATCACTCATTTAACATGAAGTATCCGGCAATAACCGTAACCGCCTTACCAGAAAACAGCACTCTATCACCCGAAAGCTTTACTTTAATCTCACCTCCACGCTCCGAAGCCTGATAAGCAAACATTTCGGACTTTCCCAATCTTTTAGACCAATAAGGTGTCAGGCAGCAATGCGACGAACCCGTTACCGGATCTTCATCAATGCCATGCGCGGGAGCAAATGACCGCGACACAAAATCATATTTCGATGATTTATTTCCTCGACTGGTAAGAACGATCATTTGATGATTTTTAAGTACATTAAAATCAGGCTTACAATCCGCAACTTCATCTTCAGAAGCCAATTCAACCAGATACCTGGTCTCTGAAAACACAACGTTTACAGGTTTAACATTCAAGGCAATTAATGCTTCCTGAGGTAAAGAACTCTCTTTTTCAAATGAGGCAGGAAAATCGAGCTCTATCCAACCATTCTTCCGCACTGCCGTTAATAAGCCGCTTCTGGTGTAAAACCTTATAGTTTCATTTTCAGGAATAGCACCTTCCTGCCAAAGAATATGTGCGCTAGCTAGGGTAGCATGGCCACAAAGGTCAACTTCAACAGTTGGCGTAAACCATTTTAAATTGAATCCATCTTTAACCTTAACAACAAAAGCAGTTTCAGATAAATTATTTTCCGCAGCAATTGCTTGCATCCTTTCTTTAAAAATTT
>CBFGOI010000150.1:0-8920 GCA_965650335.1 uncultured Pedobacter sp.
AATCGGCTGAGTTATCCTGCCCATCTCTGTTGACTCATCCATAATCCTCGGAGGCAGCTTACCCGCAGCAGCGTCCAGAAGCCCAGAGATATAATTTACACAATCGTCAACAGGCATACGCTTTACATTAGTCTCCTCAATATCGGCGTCAATACTCAGATTCTTGTCAAGGATAGGAATAGGGCCATACATTCTTAATAAATAATAATGGTAATAGGCTTTAAGAAACTCTGCCTCACCAATCCACCTGTTTCGTTCCGATATGGTGATATCCGGCACTTTCGTCGGATCACTCATGTTCTCCAAAAAGAAGTTACAATGGCGGATCGCAGTGAAAAGCCTTTTATTATCACCACTTCCTCCTCCGGCGCGCAGTCCTGCCCATACATCCACCAAAGGCAAATCTTTATTCTGCTCGCCCTGTGCTATTCTGAAAGCATTGTGCCAATGCGACTTCTCTTCCTGGGGAAGCCATATTTCATCACCAGACATCGTCCCGATATTGTACCAACCGTCTCCATCTTTTGGCAGATAGGAATAGAGCGTAAATAAATATTTTTCTGCCTCATTTCGTAATTTAAAGGCATGCTCAATGGTTTCTACATTATCAGGCACTACATCAAGAAACTTGTTGCAAGAAGATATACCTGCCCCTACCATAAGTAAAAAAAGTGATAGACTAATATATATGCTTCTGAAAGGAATGAAGCCGGCAGATGCCTGTTTACTTACTGCTTCATTTGACTTTACAATATTTTTAGAGTTGTATCTTTTCATAATTGTGTTAAATAATTGTCAATTACAGGCTCACCTGAAGACCCATACTATATACAGACTGTATCGGATATCCTAATCCGTTCCCTCCCATTTCCACATCCCACAATTTAAAATTGCTTAGCAAGAAAAGATTGGTTGCAGAGAAATATAGACGGGAGCTTTTTATTCCGAACTTCTTTATAGAAGATGGCAATGTATATCCCATGTCCACACTCTTTAGGCGGAGAAAATTCCCATTCCGCATCCACCAGGTAGATGTTTGGTTATTGGGTGTTACTCTCCATGTGCTCATCCTTGGCCAAAAGGCGTATAAATTACGGTTGTCCTCTGTCCAATGGCTATCATGTATAACCTGTAATAACCCGTTCTGAAATCCGCCATTCGGAATCAACACACCACTTGATGTATATCCGCCGTGCTGAAAAAAAGGCTGGATCCGTTCAGGGTCTATAAAGAAAGAAGACCTGGCAGAACCTTGAAAGTAAAAATTGAAGTCAAATTTTTTATAGCGCATCATTGATCCAAAGCCATAAATAATTTCAGGTTGTCTGGGGTATCCAATCGGAACCTGGTCATCGCTGGTAATTTCGCCATCGCCGTTGATGTCTCTGTACTTTATATCTCCGGCTAAAAGACCCGCGTCCTTAAATTGGGCGGGCGAATTTGCCACTTCCTCCTGATCCACAAATAACCGCTCAGCGATATATCCCCAGGTCTGACTGAGAGAATGACCAACAGTAGATAAATATGAAAGGCTACTATCATAAACAAGCTCGTCAGCAAGCGTTTTCTTGCTGGTAGCATATGTAAATGTACCGCGTATATTACCCGAGAAATTTTTACTAAAGGACTTTTCGTATTTTGTAGTAAGATCGATACCCTGACTCTCTGCTTTCCCATAATTAGAGAACGGAATGGCCATTAAACCATATGTCGATCCTGTATTCGATTTAGCCATAAGGATATTAGACCGATATTGCTTAAATGCATCAATAGTAAGATCAAAGGAGTTGAACATATTCAGATCCATTCCCAGGTTGATCTGTCTCGATTTTTCCCAAGTAATGTCATTGTTAGTATATCGGGAAATCGATACGCCAGGTCTATAATACGTTGCAGTTCCATCGTTCTTGCCAAAACTTGCACCGTAATTGCCGTTATTCAGAGACGCGTTGGAGAGATAAAAAAAGCGATCTTTCTTATCCCCGATCTGATCATTTCCTACCAGGCCATAGGTCCCCCTAAACTTAAGATCGGTAATAACGTTCTTGAGTGGTTCAAAAAATTTCTCATTTGAAATATGATAAGCGATACCAGCCGACGGAAAGAAACCAAAGCGATTATTAGTAGCGAAGCGCTCAGAACCATTGTATCCAAAATTAACTTCAGCGAGGTAGCGATCATCGTAACCATAAGAAAATCTGCCCGAAACTCCATTGTTTCTTTGTGGAAGCGAGGCAGTAACGCTTCCGCCATTACCTGTTTCATAACTGGACAGGTAAGTTACAAGCATACCTCCTACGGCGTGTTTTTCAGCAAAAACACGACTATAATTCATTGCTCCTTCAAAATACAATTTTGAATTAACCTTTTTTTCGTCTTCAGAGTAACCCAGATATTCTGTACCTGTTAACCCAATATTAGAACCAACCCCGCCATCATTCAATACCGATAGAGAATAAGTTTGGTCGCTTGGGTTAATATTAGCAGAATAATAGAAAGGATTGTAGTTTCTGGATACTGCAAAGTTTGAATACCTTTGCAGGTATGCCATTGACCGTGCAGTTAGACCTTCTGTTATAAAATTAAGGTTTTGTTTCAATTCAAATTGAGGCTGAATGCTCGAAGTTTTGAAAACTTTATATCCTTTCACCATCTCGGCGTAAGGATTTACATAAGCCGTTGAAGTTAACGCACCATTTACCTGGGTTTGCCCTGACCCAAAAAGAGGATGCTCTATATAAGGCAGCATATCTTTAGGGTAAACTGCTGGAAACATCACCGGATTAGACCACATAGCCTGGTTGAACGTTCCACCTCCGCCATTTATAGGGCCTTTGTAGTCATCAAACTGGCCATACATACGTATAATCAGTTCAGTTGTCTTAGTGAAATTCAGATTTATATTGGAACGGACAGAATAATTCTTCAGCTTGATGTTACTGTTAAAATTATTAATCGGATCCACTTTCAATACCCCATTATCAACGTTATAGGTTCCAGCAACATAATATCTTGCTTTGGGAGTTCCTCCATTTACGTTCATGTTATAACTCTGGTTTACAGTATAATCTTTGATTAACTGTTTTATCCAGTCGTTATTTGGATAGAGGTTTATATCATCACCAGCAATTGTATGGCGGATTTTATTCTGTGTATATGGAAGTACAGCTAATGGCGACCGGGTTAAAGTAGCTTCATTGGCTTCATTCATATAGGTGATATTATCGGTCATTTGAAAATTCCTGGTATTAGATGAAACCCGATTTTCAGCTCTGAAACTAAATTGTGCCGAGCCATCCTTACCCACCTTAGTATTGATCAAAACCACACCGTTAGCACCTCTCGCACCATATACTGCCGCGGCCGCAGCATCCTTTAATACGGAGAAATCAGAAATGTCATCAGGTTGTAAACGGGCCATATCGGTGGGAGAGGATTCAACTCCATCGATTAATATAAGAGGATCTTGTTTTCCTGATCCAAAAGTTGATAAACCTCTGATATAAAAGGATGAATTGTCTGTCCCGTTTCCTGGCTCGCCACTTTGTTGAAAAGCAATAAGTCCGGCTACTTTACCTGCCAATGCATTTGTGAGGTTTCCGGTAGGTCCTTTCAGATCCTTTACATTAACAGTAGTAACGGAACTAACCATGCTGGCCTTCTTTTGTGTACCAAATCCCACAACAGTGACTTCGTCCAGATTTGATTCTGCTGCTGCTAACTTGACATCTAAAGAAATTTCAGCATTTGCATTAGCTTTCTGCTGATTAACTTGTATTTGCCGGTCTTTATATCCAACAAAACTAAATTTTAATACATCATTGCTGTTTACAATTATTTTAAATCTACCAACTGCATCAGTTATTGTGCTTTTGCTGGTTCCCAATACTTTTATAGAAACTCCCGGCAGGCCGCCGATAGTATCGCGGACTATTCCCTGCACAGTAACCTGTTGCTGGGCAAAACTGTCTCTGCTTAAAAAAAGCAAAACTAGAATGACGAAGGCCTTCCCCGCTCTCCTTAAAAAAAATAGTATATTTTCCTTCATAATTTAAAAAAGTTTAAACATAAATTGGTTTGATAGTGATAAGTGGTCGAATTACTCACTTAGGTAATTTTTTTTGAACAAATAGGATGCTACTCAGGTCATACGTTGATTTGGTTTAATAATTAATTAGTTAGTTAGTTTAATTCCACTGATGAATTCTAATGTCAGCGATTGGGTTTATTGATCTTTAATAATTCTCTTTTTAAATCATTCCTAAACAAAAACTTTTCCTTACTCACATTGGTGTCAAATAGACACTTATCGAAACGGGTGTAAGTTTTACATGTTTTTATTTACCTCCTTTCTCTATCCCTGCACCCATATCTATTGCTTTGTATATTATTATCAGCGATCCCTAAACT
Organism: uncultured Pedobacter sp.; assembly: GCA_965650335.1. Classification (GTDB taxonomy): domain Bacteria; phylum Bacteroidota; class Bacteroidia; order Sphingobacteriales; family Sphingobacteriaceae; genus Paradesertivirga. The sequence goes on from CBFGOI010000150.1 coordinate 4,411, forward strand.
CCAGTTTCCCTTTTTGATCTCCATACCGACTAACGAGAGTCTATCTCTCGAGTTCACCACATAAACAAAATGATCTACCTTCCCTTCCTTAGCAAGCAGTATCTACTGATTAAAATTTTCAACACAAAAAGATCTATCTCTTTCGCTTAATACGTGTTGATTTGACATTTAAAAAAGTTTAAACGATTCTGTCGCTAGTGTTTTGAGGTTCCATAATAATTGTTGGTTGGTCTAAAGTTTGGTTAATCGGTTTAAGCCAAGTATTCCTTTTCTAAAACAAATGACTTGGTAATTCAAATTTGCATAATATCTATCGAAATAAAAAGGGATAAAATGAGAAATCAAGGGGGGTATATTAATCAATGGGCTAAAATTTCTGATTAAAATCACCTATCATTGGTAAAAATCGAAACCATTTTCACAATAATAAAAAAGCGGATCATAGTTAGACATCCTTATCGTGCGTTTCAGTTACAGCTCGAAGGTGTCTTACCTGCCTCTTTATTAATCCTCTTCAAGGGAGAAATATCTCCATGCTCTCAAGAACAGAAATGCTAAAGCAAATAAGGTCTTAGCGATATTCCAAGATTTTCATGATGTCCTCAATTCATAGACTACTCCGCCTGATCATTTTAAACGGATTTTTCACCTGCAAGCACCTCTTATTTAAAATATAGTCGCCGGTTATTGCTCCCATTTGCCGCCAGTCGGTGGTAATAACCGTTATATTCAACAACTCCTTCAAAGCGGTTTCGTTGAAAGAAATTACACCAATATCTTGTCCTAAAATAAAGTTAGTGGCCTGGGCTCTTTTAATCAGCTCAGCGAGCTCTGATTCTGAAGTAACAATATACACGGATCCTTTAACGAGTAGCTCATCATCAAGACCTTCCGCTATTAACAATTCCTTTTTATACTGCTTGCAAAAAGCATCTGCCCCTCTCAGGATTTCAGGAGGATGATTACTCTGTGCTGCAAACAGAACTATTATTTTATCATACTTCAACAGCAGGTCCGAGGCCGATGCGAAAGCATCGTATATATCATGTTCAAAATCCTGGTATACGGCAATAAAATCACTTCCCAGTTCAGGTAGATTTTTATCCATTAAAACCAATTCCCCTTTAGGGATAGACAAGAGAGTACCCAAATATTCTGCTTTAGCTGAATCATTAAAAAAATGCGGCATAATGACGTAATAATTGTATCTGCCCAAATTTTCTGTAATAATTTCCTTCAGAATCTTTGGATCATAATGATGCACGTGCATATCTACTTTCGCATTTTCGCCAAGTGCGTCCAGGAAACTATAGTAAATTAATTTTTTATACGAGCTGAGCTTATTTACTACAAACAAAATTTTAAGCTTGGGTTCAGTTTCCTGCCTTACATAATACCCCTTTCCTTTTATGTAAGAAACCACTCCCGCTTTGACTAGCTGCCGATACCCCCGCTCGATAGTGACAGAAGAAACGGCTGAATTTTGGCTTAGCTTCCTGATAGACGGAAGCCGTTCTCCTTTTTCGAACGTACCTTTTTCGATTGCCTGCTGGATTTTGTCTTTCACCTGGCGATGAAGTGGCAGGGTAGATAAAAAGTTTAACTTGATTTCTAACATACAATAGGTTTTGTTCTTGAAAATATCTCGACATCGAGGGTCTTTTCGAGGACCCTTGGCAGGGTAAATATTGGAATATTAAAAGCTAAGCGTAAGGGGCATAACGGTACAATTCGAGGGGCAAATCCACAGAAAGCTAGATCCTATCGTAAACAGGTTCACATCGTTTGCATCTGTCGACAAAAATGCATTTACGTAGCAAAAGTTATATAGAAGTAGGCCGAAGCTACCTCTGCCACTTCTATATAACTCATAGTCAATTAGATTTTCTGATACCACAAAGACTTACCAACCCGGATTTTGGATCATTGCCGGCATCTTACGAATTTCCTCATCCATAATGGGCAGCAGATACATTTCCGGACGAAATACATGCTGGCGAATTGTATTCATGATTGTGTAGTTGAAGCTAAGTCCTACACCAGTAGTCAGATTTCCTGTGCTTCCGTTCCGAATCGGACGCATAGTTCTATTAAAACCATTCGGGCCACCACCGTAAAGAGTCATAGCAATCTTCCATCTTCTGATATCATTCCATCTATGATCTTCAAAAGCAAGCTCAATTCTGCGCTCATTTTGTACAAAGTTACGCATCTGCTCCTGGTTCATAGCAGGGTCCATACCATAATTACCATCAGTACCAGGAAGAATACCCGCCCTGGCTCTCAATTCACGAAGTTTCGGATAAGCCTTCGCGGTTTCGCCCGCTTCATTAATTGCCTCCGCATAGTTTAGCAAAATCTCAGCATATCGCATAAGAGGCCAATTACGTTGTGTGCTGGCGCCAAAATTATTTGTGATCGTGCTATCTAGCATCTTACGAGAAAAGTATCCGGTATTCCTCCCTTCAGACCACTGATCCCCGGTTTGTCCTGTACCAGTAAATGTCCACACAAATGCCTGAGCACCACCGGAATTGGAAGCAAATCTGGCACCATTGAAAATTATTGAATAATTAAAACGGGGATCCCTGCCTTCATATGGATTATTAGGATTATACTTCGACGAAGCACTAATAGGTTTTCCATCTATCATCGGAAAGGCATCGACAAGATTCTGAGTTGGCATCGAGTAGTTTGCTCCGCTCCTGCTTCCGGGGAGATAGTGGCTTTCAAAGTCTTTATTGTTTTCTCTTGTATAAGCCAGTATATACTCGGAATTATCACGTTTCAAGAACACTTCGTAAAAGCCCAGACCTGGTTTAGAATTATTGACGTTCAAAGAATAGTAGTTAGAATTTATTACCGCCTCAGCGGCATCAGCTGCCGTTTTCCAACGTGCAATATCGTATTGAGGATAACTAACAAGTACCTTTTGCTGCTCTGTAGCAGAAGCGATTGCACCACCGTTAAATAAAGGACTTGCCGCATAAAGTAGCAATCTGGATTTTATTCCCATTGCCGTACCTTTGGTTACTCTACCTTTATCAATCTCCTGGTACCCCGCCGGGTAAGGAGCATTTGGTACGGGAAGCAATGCGCCAGCGGCATCTAGTTCACTTGCTAAGTAGGCCACCAAGTCGGCAAAACTCTGACGCGGCAAATTCACCTGGTCAGCAATGTCGTAAACATTATCTCCAACATTTGGCACCCCTCCGTACACTATCAGAAGTTGTAGGTAATACCATGCACGCAGGCATCTTGCCTCTCCTTCTATCCGATTTTTGGTGGAAGGCGCCAATGGAGTTTTAGCAAGATTTTTTAGCAACAAATTACATCTTCTAATATTACGGTAAGGCACTTGCCAGATATCCGTCGCTTTCGGACTGGAGCCGTAATTGGCTGCCGAGAAAGTTCCCTGGTAAAACATTACAGATGGCCGGGTAGCAGAACTGAATCCGTACTCTGCATCGTCGGTGGATGTTTCCTGGTTTCCATGGGTCTCCCAACGACCTTTGTTGAAAGAAAAGCCAATGCCGCGATTACCATCTGAGTAGATCCCGTTTAAAAACTGAATGGTCTGTAAGCTGTCTGAAAATACTTTATCTTCAGATATAGCTCCGGTTGCGAGATCCAGTGATTTGTCCTTCATGCAGGAAGCAAAGAACGTACAAAAACCTAGTGCTATTATTAATTTTTTCATACAAAATATGTTAGCGTTTTGAGTAAATCTGATTACCCGTGTCTTCAAAATGTGGCATTCAGGCCAAAGTTAATGGTACGTTGAGGCGGATAGTTGGGTCTGGCAATTCCGCCGGTTCCGTTTGTTCCCTGGCCAATTTCAGGATCGAGCTGATACCTTTCGTCAAGCTTGGTCCAGGTAAACAAATTAAACCCGTTTGTATATAAACGAATGTCTTTAACCCCAAGTCGACTTACCAGCGACTTAGGCAGGGAGTAACCAATTTCTGCGGTTTTAAGACGAACAAAATCACCTGGTATTAACCAGAATGTTGACGGATAAGCTCTTGAATCGCTGATACCTGGTATAAAGCTTAAAAGCGGAAATTTGGCATTATCTCCCAGTTCCGGGTTCCAGGCTTGCTGGTGAATAGGCTGAAAATTTGAGCCAAAAGGTTGAATTGCTTCTGCGATCCCCCTGACATTGAAGTTAAATGATCCCTGGAAAAACACCCCAAAATTAAAATTTTTATAATTAACTGAAAAGTTCAAACCAGCAGTGGTATTCGGACGATTCGGATTTCCCTGAACCTTTGTATCATAAGCATCTATTATGTTATCCCCGTTTAGATCTGCATATTTAAGATCACCCGGACGCACAGTCAAACCCTGTGGCTTGGCGCTATTAGCTATATCTGTTGCGTCTTTATAAAATCCTATCCAGGTATAAACCCGTTGTGTATTTAAAGAGTGACCGGTTAATGACTGATAAGGATAAGCAAAGGATGCCTCATCGGCAAAAAGGAGCTTATTTTCGGCAAATGAATAAGTT